>JBLHQQ010000252.1:0-4963 GCA_047625245.1 Candidatus Azotimanducaceae bacterium | reverse complement strand
TACTAGGAGGAGAGCCATCAGCGGGGCAGGAGCCATCAGCGGGGCAGGAGCCATCAGCGGACGTTGAGCCAAGAGTGGCGCAAAATCTGCCGATCGCTGTGTGAATCGAATGTTGAAAGTACTTTCCAAATCAGAACTGCTATAGAGCAGCGAAGCCCATCATGGACAACGTGTCAAAAAATCGTTTTGTTTTTAACAAAGCCCCTCAATCAAACTCACTTTCAAGGAGACCCGTTTGAACATTAATTTACCTGACCTGTGTGATGAATATCCGGAACTCGTTCGCGTTCTTGAGCCAATGTTCGCCAACTTTGGTGGTGTCGAAGCCTTTGGCGGTGAAATTGCGACCATCAAGTGCCATGAGGACAATTCCCTAGTTGCAGATATGGTCGCAGAAACTGGCCATGGAAAGGTACTCGTCGTTGACGGAGGAGGTTCTCTTCGTTGCGGTCTACTGGGAGACAACCTGGCGCTAAAGGCTGTTGAAAATGGTTGGCAGGGAATCGTTGTCTATGGTTGTATACGGGACGTGGATATTATTGGTCAACTGGAGCTTGGCGTTCAGGCACTCGCCACGCATCCTATGAAAAGCGTTAAACGGGGCAGCGGATCGAGAGGAGAAGCCCTGAAGATCGGCGGCGTGGACATCATCCCCGGTGAGTATCTGTACGCCGATAATAATGGTGTTCTGGTTGCTGACAAGGCGCTTGGATAAGCTCGGCAGCACGAGACTGGCGCCCTAGGCGATTGCGCTCGGTGATACCTTTGAAATTTGCGCTACCCTCATAGCTTTCATAGTCCTGACGGTATATCACACCAGCGCCATCCACTAACATGAATTCGTAATTGGTATGGCCATTCTTGACCGCACGGCGACAGCAGTTGGATGGAATGCTTCGCCCAATTGATTAATCCGCTCGGGCACCAGGGTCTTTGCATATTCCAAGGTCCGCATAAAGTGGCATTGTTCTTGTTCGGGGGCATCTTCTTTCGAAAAGCCTGCCCGCTCAAAGAACCCCTTCAAGCTCGGTGGTGCCATCAAATGCACAGTCTCTAAGCCAAAGCGCTGAGCTTTGGCAATGGCTACTTCGACCAGCGCCTAACCAACCCCTTTGCACCGAAAGATCATCGAGGATACTTCAGCGGTATCGTAGTCTCTAAGATTGGCTTTCGGCACCACGTTTAAACCGTTGTACCATGAGGAAGTGCGCGATCCCTGCTTCGGTAAACTCCCCACCTACAGCCTCAAATCCAGATTTTTCGTAAAAACCTAGCGCATGACTCTGGGCATTCAGGTAGACACTCGCAAAACCAAGATGTCGGGCTTTCTCTACCGCATGCTCGAGCATTGCGCGGCCGACTTTTAGCCCTCGGAATTCATCTAAAACCGCCATTCGTCCGATCTGGCCAGAAGGCAGCAACCGCGCCGTGCCAATGGGCCTGTCCTCAAGATCGGTGGCTAACCAGTGCCAGGCGGACTCGTCTTGACCATCCCATTCTTCATCCTGAGGGACATTCTGTTCGACAATAAAGACCAGCCTGCGCAGATTCGATAATACATTCTGATCCGAGATCCAAGATGCTTCTCGAAGATTAAATTGTCGGACTTCAAGGTGTGTCATGTCGGGTAACCTGCTAAAGCCCCGGTCTCAACCAGTTGTTTAATGATATCGAGATCAGCACAACTCTGATCGACCGTGACCGAACGTTGTTGTTGCAGTTCAATCAGCCATTCGACATTGCGAGAAAGTGGGATCATCTCGCCATTAACGAACAGCGACGCATCCTGGACAGCAATTCTTGCGGGCAACTCAAGGCTGAGGTGTGTCTGTGATGACAACCATTCATTGAGCTGCTGCACGTCAACTCCGTTTTCAACATAGTCTTCGACATTGGACAGGAGTTCTGGGTCCCGAGGTTCAGTCATATAACAGCCATACCAGCGATTCATAAGACTAGGTTCTATGAGGGCCTGGCTTAGCTGTTGACCTAACTTGGCAACCTCAGCTGGATCAATTTCAACACCCAATAATTGGTCATTTAGGCTGCTGCTTTGATGGGACTCCTGAATGAGCATATCAGCCAAATAAGAGGCCATTTCGCTGAGTAGAGGGTTCCGAATACCAATTGATAAAGTAATACTATTGTCCGATGCGAGACCATGATGGCCGACGCCTGGTGGAATATAGAGGACGTCCCCAGGTTGTTGGGTCAACGTTCTAGTCGGCTTGAAATAATCAAGCAACCGAATGTCAGTGTCATCCCGCAGGTCACCGGCACTATGGCCCCCGTCATCCAAAGACCAGGTCTTTTCTCCGGCTATTTGCACGAGAAATACGTCGTATTGGTCGAAATGGGCACCACAGTTGCCACCCTGATGAGCAGCGGTCGCCATGACATCCTCGATTCTCCAGCGAGGCAGGAAATTAAATTCAGCACTCAGCCACTGGGATACTGCTGGTATGAGGGACTCAAGGTTCTGAATCATGAGCATCTGGTGGGGACCAAGGTCACCTTCGCCGAAAGGACCCAGTATCAAATTGTAATTGTCATCGTCCTGCCCCCGCCCCTGTTCAATGATCCTAGACTCGAGCCGATCATCCTGTGCCAGCTCATATAAGGTTTCCAGAGTTAACCCGTCCAGCAGGTCAATATTCACCTGTCCCAGAGCATCTGCGCGTTTTCGCCACTGGTGCTGGTGAAAACCTTCAAAGTTGGTCAATAAGCTAGTCACCAAGTATTCGATCCACCATTTCAACGGCATTACCGATATAGGCTGCAGGCGTCAGCGCGAGCATCTGCGCTTTGGCGGTTTCGGGCATTGAAAGCTCTGAGACCATTTTCGTTATCGCTGCCTGGTCTAAAGATTGCCCCCGGGTCAACTCTTTCAACTTCTCGTAGGGTTTCGGGATATCGAACTTGCGCATAATCGTTTGAATCGGCTCGGCAAGAATCTCCCAGCTCTGATCGAGGTCCGCTGCCAGAGCAGAGCGATTGATTTCCAGTTTACTCAGGCCCTTTAATGTTGATTGGTAGGCAACCAGGCTGTAACCAAGGCCAGTCCCAAGGTTACGCAATACCGTGGAGTCGGTCAGGTCTCGTTGCCACCGAGATATGGGCAGCTTTTCGGCGAGATGACGCAGAATCGCATTTGCCATACCCAGATTTCCCTCGGAGTTCTCAAAATCAATAGGATTGACCTTGTGGGGCATGGTCGACGATCCGGTTTCTCCGACAATTTGTCTCTGCTTAAAGTAACCAATTGAGATGTAGCTCCAAATATCACGATCTAGATCTAACAGAATGACATTAAAGCGAGCAATCCCATCAAAGAGCTCAGCAATGTAGTCATGTGGCTCAATCTGAGTGGTGTAAGGGTTAAATGTCAGACCTAGTGACTCGATAAACTCCTTTGCGATTGCCGGCCAGTCTAACTCGGGATAGACCGATACGTGGGCGTTGAAATTGCCGACCGCACCGTTTATTTTGCCCAGAATAGGGCTTGCAGTGATGCAATCAATTTGTCGCTCCAGACGATGCACGACGTTAGCAAACTCCTTGCCCATGGTTGTGGGAGAGGCAGGTTGGCCGTGGGTCCGGGCAAGCATTGCATCCGCCCGATAGTCTCTAGCATGGCTACGCAACGCCTTCGTCAAGGACTTCATCATGGGTAGAAGCACTTCCTCGCGAGCTCGATTTAACATCAAACCATGGGACAAATTGTTGATGTCCTCTGAGGTACAGGCAAAGTGAACGAATTCTAATTTTTTGGTTAGCCCGTCTAGACCGCTCTCGGTGAATTTCTGCTTGATGTAGTATTCGACCGCTTTCACATCATGGTTGGTGGTCTTCTCAAAGTCCTTGACGATCTGCGCATCTGAGGAATCAAAGTCCTTGAGGATTCCGCTTAGATAAAGTGATTCCTCCTGACTTAACGGCGGCAGTTCAGGAATCCCCGGGTAGGACGCCAGGTATGCAAACCAACGTAGTTCCACCATGACCCGAAAATAAATCAGCCCGTACTCGCTGAAGTATTCCCTCAGTTCAGCAGTTTTGCTGGCATAACGACCGTCTATGGGAGAAACAGCTGTGAGTTCCGATAATTCCATGTTAATGCTCTGTGTAAAGATAGTAGTTTAAATAATTGAATTATATGTAGTTAGTCAGTGCTGCTTTATAACTTCCGCGTTTCAAAAGTAGCTGCCAGCGACGCCCACCAACCTGATGAAAGAGAACCGCAGATCTAAGCGCCGACAGCAGCAGCGCGCGTATTCGTTTTACGTTTGAGGTGTTTTGCAAATGAGAGCGATTACCCGAGATTTTGATTCTCGGTTGGACCTGACCAACAATTTGCTCGTAAGCTTCGGCAAGCTGGGTCACGACCTCCTCATTCACACCGACGTCTTCGGCTGAGTAGGCGCTCTGCATTCGCAGCTGGTCTATTCTTTCGATTTCAGCCCCCAGAGCGCGAAGTTTATCTGGTTGAGAAACAAAAGCTCGCTCCAGGCTAATGACAGCGAGACTATATCGAACTAGGTCTGCATGAGATTCGCTATCGAAGTTATTAAGAATCGTTTTTAGTAAGTTTAAGCCGGGGGTGATGTCGCGAGTGCCACCATAAACCTCGGCAATGGAACCGGGATTCTGTACAAAAATAGATTTCAGACTTTTATCCAAAGAATCCTGGGAAATCATTCCGGTTTTGGCAGCGCTGACCACCAGATTTACCGCCTGAACAAGCCCGGCAAGTGCCAGCGCTCTCTTCTCATAGATCATTCAGTGACTCCGTACGTTCGATGATTCCGCCACCGAGACAAACATCTCCGGTGTAGAAACAAGCCCATTGACCGGGAGTTACGGCCCGTTGGGGATCTGAAAAACTGACCCGATAGCCCGTTGCACAAATCTCAATTGTGCAAGGCTGATCGGGCTGACGATATCTTGTTTTAGCCATCAAGTTGCA
>JBLHQQ010000251.1:0-5002 GCA_047625245.1 Candidatus Azotimanducaceae bacterium | reverse complement strand
CGCCAATTAGACCTGGTAAAAACTGCAACACAGCAATAAAACTCACAAGGCCAAGGCTCATCAGGTTTTGTTGTTCGCTGAACAAATTATACAAACCATATGCCAACACGATGATGCCGATAATCAGAGTTCGCCGCGTGTTCAATAAAAATGAGAAAAAATCCATTTCCTCGCTGACGCGGTATAACGGCAACACCAGATGGTTCACAGACATGGTCGCAAGGGCCAGAGTGAGTACGATGAGAACTCCGCTGCAGGCGGCAAAACCACCGATAAACGCGAGCAGAGTTATGGATTCACTATTTCCTTCGATGCCGAGTGCGATCGCGAAAAACTCGGCAGGAGCACTCAGTTCGGAATACTCGGCTGCCCAATAAATTGGCGCTACACATAGACTTAACAACAACATATAGAGAGGAAAGCCCCAGCGCGCCGAACGGATCACACCGGCGTCATCATTCTCGGTTAGAAGAATGTGGAACATATGCGGCATCGCGACGGCTCCGGCAAAAAACGTCAGCAGCATCATTCGCGATGATCCTTCAGAGAGCTCCCTTTCTATATGAGCCTGCAAAGGTTGATTGCTCATGAGCCATTCATTGAGATGAGCCACGCTGCCGAATACGGAATAAACGGCGTAGATCGCGATCACCATGAAGGCAATCAGTTTGAGCATAGACTCGAGACCAAGAGCGACGATTAGC
Organism: Candidatus Azotimanducaceae bacterium; assembly: GCA_047625245.1. GTDB lineage: Bacteria > Pseudomonadota > Gammaproteobacteria > Pseudomonadales > Azotimanducaceae > JAHRVQ01. The sequence continues at coordinate 4,298 of JBLHQQ010000251.1, read as the reverse complement.
CCCTCATGCTTATCACGGGTAGAGACATGGCGAGCGCCAAAAAGAATCGCAAATACCGCCATAGTGCTGCAGAAAATCATGGCAAGGCCATCTCTGCTGATATCCTGGTTAATGAAATGAACGGTGTCGGCAACCGCTTGAATCTGAAGTGCTAAAAGCGGAATGGCCCCGGTTAACATGAACAGGCTAACGATACCCCCTACCCAAGGTCGTCGATAGCGAAATGCGAACACGTCAGCCAAGGATCCCAATTTGTGAGCCAACGCAACTCGAGCGATCGGGTTTAGCAGTAACGGCGCAAGCAAGAACACCGCGCTAGCTCCAAAGTAGTAAAGGAGATAGCTGGCGCCAAAATTAGCGGCGAAGCCGAGGGTGCCATAAAAAGACAAAGCACCAGCGAATACCCCTAGGGATACCACGCGAATAAATCGATTGTGAGTGATTCTCCTGGGTAACCAACCTTGTTCAGTCGCGTAGGCAGAACCAAAAAGTAAGGAGAGGTAAAGTAGGCTGAAGGTAAATATTTGCGGCAGGGAGAAACTCACTTTTCATCTCCGCTATACCTGTTGGTGACCATGTAGCAGGCCACAATCATTAACAGCCAAAGTATGAAGTTGCTATGCCAGCCCGCCAGCCCGCCGGCTTGCCACCATCCACCGAAGTCTGCGACAAACACGAAGAAACCTAGCACAACAAAGGTGATCAAGCGCTCAATCATTGGAGCATTCTACCCGAAACAGCAGGTTGTTATAGCGATAGACTCTGCAACGGTATCCCATCGGTGGCAGGTACTTTGTCTCGCCGCCACTGGTCGGTTGCGGTTCTAAGTAGGTGTTGGACATCGTCGGTTAAGACTGTGATTTGTCCCAAAGCGAGTAGCGCTTGATTGAGCACCAAAATTGGGTCACTCAGCGTGACTGGTGCGGCCTTGGCTTGTTTGCTTAATTTATGACCGTCGTTGCCTAGGATCACGGGGAAGTGCCCGTATACGGGGACGGGGAAGCCAAGGTATCGAGCGAGATAAATTTGGCGGGGGGTCGAGTCCAGTAGATCATAACCGCGAATCACATGAGTGATTCCCTGATAGTCATCATCTGTGATCACCGCTAACTGGTAGGCTATTAGTCCATCCTTACGCTTGAGGATAAAGTCGCCAATTTCGGTTTGCAGATCGAACTTCTGTTGCCCCTGAAACAGATCGAGGAATTCGATCAAGCTCTGATTAACTCTTACCCTCGTTGCGGTAGAACCAATGATTGGCGCTGAATCGCGGCAAGTCCCGGGATATATCGCGCCGAAGGAGCGGCGGCTGCAGTTACACTGAAATGTTAGGTGAAGGTCGTTTAATCGATCCAGATCTATTTGGTAGGCGTTGAGTCTGGTGCTTTGGAGCAGCGGTTCTCCATCCCATTTAAGGCCCAATACTTTGAGTTGATTTAGAATTTCTATTGGTGCGGTGGGGGATTCTCGGGGTGGGTCGATGTCTTCAATACGAACCAACCACTGACCTTGATGCTTTCGAGCGTCCAGGAAAGATGCCAGGGCGGCGACAAGAGATCCGAAATGCAATGGTCCCGTTGGGGAGGGTGCGAATCGACCCACATAGGTGTTGATCACCTTCATGGGTCGTCTGACCAATTAGCCGAGGATCTGTCGCTCTTTGATTTCATCTAGGGTTTTGCAATCGATACATTGTGTCGCAGTAGGTCGTGCTTCCAATCGGTTGATGCCAATCTCGATGCCACATGATTCGCAGTAGCCATAATCATCCTGATCGATGAGATCCATGGTGGTGTCAATTTTCTTAATCAGCTTTCGTTCCCGGTCGCGGGTACGTAACTCGAGGCTAAACTCTTCTTCTTGAGTGGCCCGGTCCGCTGGGTCTGGATCATTCGAGGCAACGTCCTGCATATGGTGAACTGTTCGGTCTACCTCTTCCATGAGTTGAGTTTTCCACTCGAGAAGCTTCTTACGGAAATGATCCTTATGAACATCATTCATGTAGTCAGCGTTCTTACTCTTTTTGACTTCGCTATCCTCGGATTTTCTCCTCGCAGTAGCTTTCTTTACTGGCTTTCTCGGCGCCGATTTCTTAGCCGACGTTTTGGTTTTTGCTTCAACTGATGCCGCTGTCTTCAACTTGTTTGTAATCTTCCCTTCAGGTTTCTTTTTGCTGGCCGCTTTCTTGGCTACAGCTTGCTTTTTAGGTTTCACGGCAGCTTTAACAGGTGCAACGTTAGCCTTGGCTTTCTCTTTGGTTTTTGGTTTTGAAATCTCAGCGCTGATTTTAGGCTTAGCTTTTGCTGTCGTTGTTGCTTTTGCCTTGGCCTTTGTCTTAGGTTTAACAGCGGCTTTGGTCGCTGCTTCAGCTTTTTGTTTTACCACAGGCTTTTTCTTTGCTGCAGCTTTGGTTTTCACTGCGGCTTTAGTGGTAGCTTTAGTCTTGCTAGCTGCGACTTTAGTCGACGGCTTCACCTTGGCTTTGGTTTTTGCCTTTGTAGCCGGTGCCTTTTTACGCTTTGCTGCCATAAGTGTTGTCCAATTTGATAGATCACGAAAAACACGGTCATTTTTGACGGGGCGAACCGTACCAGAACTGGATGGCTTCGCCAAGTCCTACCAGATATAACGCCTATAATTAGGTCATGACCGACTGGGCCTAATAGGGTTCTCAGCCGTAAAGGAGAAAGAATAGGTGCCGAAATATGCTCATCGATTGGAAGAGATTTCAGCGTTTAAGGCAATGAAGGTGTTGGCGCGTGCGAATGATCTGCAGCAGAAAGGAATGGACATCATCCATTTAGAAGTCGGTGAGCCGGACTTCCCTACGCCTGCACCAATATTGGACGCTGCTGGTTTTGCACTGCAACAAGGCTTCACCAAGTACACCCCAGCCGAGGGCATTGCACCGCTGCGTAGGGCCATTTCTAAACACTATTTAGATACCTACGGCGTTGAGGTTGACCCTCGCCGTGTGTTTGTCACGGCAGGTGGTTCAGGCGCTCTGTTGCTTGCAACCGCGCTGACGTTGAATCCTGGTCAGGCGATGATGATGACGGACCCGGGTTATCCCTGTAATCGTCATTTTATGAGCAGTTTTAATGGCGAAGGCCAATTGATTGAGGTCGGTCCTGGGGAACAATACCAACTTAATGCGGATTTAGTCGCGCAGCATTGGCGCGAGAACACCGCTGGCGTGCTTTTGGCTAGCCCGGCGAATCCCACAGGCGCCATTATCGAACGTCGTGTTCTGAAGGATATTGCTGCGGTGGTTCGCCAACATGACGGGTTCTTACTTGTCGATGAAATTTATCACGGCTTGCACTACGGAAATGCCACTGTCTCGACTGCTCTGGAGTTTGACGCGATTGTAGTCAACAGCTTCTCAAAATATTTTGGCATGACCGGTTGGCGACTGGGTTGGTTGGTAGTGCCTGAAGACGCAATTGAGTCTGTGGAGAAGCTTGCGCAAAATCTCTTTATTTGCCCTTCTAGTATATCTCAACACGCAGCGGTCGCAGCGTTTAAGCCGGAATCTCGTGTGATAATGGAAACCCAGAAAAGAGCCTTTGAAGAGCGCAGAAACCTCATGGTAGCTGGCTTACGCAAACTATCCTTCGGAGTACCAGAGACACCAGGCGGGGCTTTTTATGTCTATGCCAGGTTGCCTGATACGGTTTCCGTTGATAGCGAAACCTTCTGCATGGACCTGCTTGAGAAGCATGGAGTCGCAGTGACGCCTGGCACTGACTTTGGTTTCTTTGAAGCAGAACGGCACGTCCGGTTCAGTTACGCAAATAACATTCAGGCACTGCAAGAAGCTCTGGTAAGAATTGAGCAGGCGTTGCGGTGAAATTCCCCGCTCCGCTTCAATTCGCCAGATTGATCCGGCGCTATAAACGATTTCTGGCAGATATTGAGTTGGCAGATGGGCGTGTATTGACGATTCACTGCCCTAATACAGGCTCGATGAAAAACTGTGCCGAACCAGGATTTGGTGTTTGGTTTAGCGTCAGTGACAACCCTAAACGAAAATATCCCAACACCTGGGAAATTGCTGAAGATCGCGAGGGTAACTTGATCGGTATCAATGCCAGCTTCGCCAACAAGCTCATTAAGGAGGCTGTGGATGCTGGCGCTATCGAGCAATTGTCAGGCTACCGTGATGTCGCCAGTGAGGTTAAATATGGTCTGGAGAATAGCCGTATCGATCTGTTTTTGACCGAACCCGGTCGTCGTGACTGCTATGTCGAAATTAAGAGCGTGACGCTACTTGATCATGGCCGCGGGTATTTCCC
>JBLHQQ010000250.1:0-5015 GCA_047625245.1 Candidatus Azotimanducaceae bacterium | reverse complement strand
GTTAGTTGATTGTTTGATCGAAGAGAGATGCGGCTCTCCTTTGCGACCTGCCTGGCGGTAGCGGGCATCAGCTGCATAAGTCCAAGTGCACCGGCAGAACTCTTAGCGTCGGGCATAAAAGCACTTTCTTGCCGTGCGATTGCCATACTCCAGGTGACAGGTATATCTTCTGTCCTTGAGCCTGCAATAAAATTGTCTTGGTAGGCGAGTGGAAAACGCGGTGCCAGGTCATCCCAGGCTTTTGCGGTAATCATCGAGCGGATCGCCTGGTTGTGCCAACCCCATTTCTCGGCAACCCGGGCAGCGATGCGAAGCTCGATATTTGAAAAATCTTGAGTCGTAAAGCGCCATTCTCGCCGGGCACGAGTCATCTCACCTAACGCAAAAAGCTCAAGCGATCGCTGCACACCAGGAGTTTCCTCCAATGCATGTACTTGTTCATGGGTTATCGTTTCAGGAGCATCCTCATAGTTGTAGGGTAGTTCGAGTGCATCTGCTGCGAGGAATCCGTAGAAGCTTCGTTCTTGTGCTAGCGATTGAAATATTTCTCGGCCCTGTTGGACGTCCGCATCAGACCCAGAACCCAGCAAAATTCGTCCCTGCCAGTATTGCCAGCGAAGTGACTGTTGGGCCTCCTCGTTGAGCAACTTTAGATAAATAAGTGCAGAGCGCCAATTCAGCTGTTTGATTTGTGTTAGCAGTTGGGCGACAACCAAATCTTGATCCTCCGTCAAATCGATGGTCAGGCTCTCGAGCAGGGGTAAAGTATCAATGTTGCGAGCCAATCTGACGCCTATCAAGTTGTATAGGTGTGTCAGGACATGCGGATCGAATTGGTATTGAGGCGCTACGTTTTTCAGGATCTTGAGTGCCGCGGCAGAATCTTGTTTGGCGAGGCGTTCGATGCCATGGGCAAGGATGCGCCTGCCTCTCGGCGTATCGGGTCCAGTGGACTTTTCAGAAATGAGCCGCTTTGGTTGAACATGAAAACTTTTCAACCGGGCAGCGGTACTTTTATCTTCTCTTGAAAGGTATCTCTCAAGGTAGTTTGCCAAGGTCACCTCATTGGCCATAATCGCATTTTCATACCGCTGCCAGGCAATTTCGCGGCTCAATCCGCCATTGTTTCGCCAGACCTTGAAGATAGGGTCACATTCATCCGGCTGGGAATAGGCAACGAGCCAGAGGTCCGTAGCCGCCTGAAGGGCCCGCTCAACGTGTTCGCTACGCCACAGTGCATAAGCATGGAAGCAGGCATTTTCTTTAGTGTTATTTGCGGAACCGTCATAGTGAGAAATGAAGGTTCGCCAATCACCTTTTTTGCCGAGCGAATAGAGCCAGTTCTGCATCAACTGAGAGGCGAGAGGCGTATCGCTGTATTGGTCAACAAATTCGTTCACATCTGCAGGTGACTGGCGCGATAGGCGATGAATTAGGCTTTGATATTCGAGGTAAGGGTATAGGGGGTAGTTTGCTAGCTCCGCTTTGTTGGACTCATAGCGGCTATGTTGGTTGGTTTTAATCTGATAGAGGAGTGTTTTGTAGCGTTCTCGCTGTTCGTATCGTGATTCGGTTGCGGTTTGGTCGCCACTGAAATTAAAACTCCCTAAGGCTGTCGCACTGAGGGCCCAGAGAACAAATAAGTGAACTATTAGTAGTGAAGAATTTCGAAGCAGATGCATCTTTTAGAGTGTCGCGACCAACTGCCAAGACCATAGCCTGTTTTCCAAAAGGAGGTAAACCATTTTTTTTGTCGAAAGCTAGTTACCGACCCGGACTGCCAGAACATCGCAGGGCGCGCCGTGCAATACGCCGTTAGCGGTGGAGCCGAGTAGTAATGCAAGACCGTGTCGCCCGTGGCTGCCCACGACAATTAAATCAGCATCAATTTGATTCGCCATGGCATGAATTTCGGTTTCTGGTCGACCGAAAATGAGGTGTTGGTTCTCCTCTGGAATTGACAGGGTTTTGGCAAATTCTGCGAGATGGGTTTTTGCTGTTTCCTGAATTTGCTCTTGAATGGTTGAAAGATCCATCGGAATATCACCACCATACGCGAGACTTAAGGGTTCGATGACATGCAGGCAGCTGATTTGCGCATTGTTGGCGACGCGGAGCTTGCAGGCCCGTCTCGCGACATGATGGGATTCTTCCGTCAAATCGACCGCAACGAGAATGTGCTGATATTCACCCATACTATGTGCCTCCTGAAAATCTAATTGTTATTGTTATTTGTGGCAAATGTACACAGTAAAAAAGGTATTCTCAACAAGCTATCCTTATCATTGTCCTAGAGCATTATCACTATGACTTATCTTATTATTATCGTTGCGTTACTCGTGATTGCCGCACCGATCATGGCGGTGCTCCCCAGCCCTCGGGATAAAGCGCGAATGGTAAAGCGGCGGCGGGCGATGGCAGTCGGTGTCGGAGTGACAATAACAAGCATCGAAGATCCAGACCCAGACTTTAAAAAGTACCGTTCGTCGACGGGCAAACCGCTAGCAAGAAAATTATCTTGTGCTGCCTATCGGCTTTCCAGAACTCAACTATTGGGTCAGGGCGATGATCAGCAATCCAATTGGGCGGTCGTGCGCTTTGCTGCTCGAAATCGAGCGCCGTTAGTCGGGAATTGGCATTGGGAGGCGGCAGCTCCGGGAGTCGAGTTAGCAGCTGTTGCAGAGTTTTTAGCCGTACAATTGGCGCAATTGCCTGCCGATGTGTTCAAGATCGAAGAAAAGAATCAGCTTGTTTCACTGTACTGGCATGAGGATGGTGAAGTTCAGGAAGTGATTGATTTCCTTGAGCGATGTGGCAAAACCTAGGGCAGCAAAAATGGTCTCGAATGGAAGCTGTCGGGGGGGTAGATTGCAATTAGTAGTTGGCATTACTCCTTAAAAGTCAGCTAAGCTAGAAAGCAACTGGCGCTTGACCCTTCGATACTTTGTCATTATATATGTCGCCGTCGTGGTACCGAATCGGATCGAAACGGGTCACCTTTAACCAAATCAGAGAAGCTTTATGGGTAAGTCCCTTGTCATTGTAGAGTCGCCAGCGAAAGCCAAGACGATCAATAAGTACCTCGGAAAGGACTATATTGTGAAGTCGAGCGTCGGTCATATCCGCGACCTGCCAACCAGTGGCTCTAGCAAAAGTGATCCCAAAGCGAGAGCGGCGGAAGCTGCCAAGACCCGCAAGATGGATCCGGACAAAAAAGCAGCCTACAAAAAAGAAAAAGCTCAAAGGCAGCTGATTACCAGGATGGGCGTTGACCCCTATCACGACTGGGAAGCGGATTATCAAATTCTACCGAGCAAAGAAAAAGTTGTCGCTGAACTCAGAAAACTGGCCAAAGATGCCGATGAAATATTTCTAGCGACTGACCTCGATCGTGAGGGAGAGGCAATTGCCTGGCACCTGAGGGAAGCGATTGGTGGAGATGAGAGCCGATATCGACGGGTCGTTTTTAATGAAATCACTGAAAAAGCGATCCAGGCAGCTTTTGAAAAGCCCGGTGAACTTGACATTGGTCGTGTTAACGCTCAGCAAGCGCGACGGTTTCTTGATCGGGTCGTCGGTTTTATGGTGTCCCCTCTGCTCTGGGCAAAGATCGCTCGAGGTTTGTCCGCCGGCCGAGTCCAATCGGTTGCGGTGAAGCTGATCGTAGAGCGAGAGCGCGAAATCCGAGCATTTATTCCCGAGGAGTATTGGGATATTTTCGCCAACCTCGCTGAGCAAGATAAGAAAGCCGACGCGGTAAAGTTTCAAGTTGTGAAACAAGCAGGCAAAGCCTTCAGGCCAACCAGCAAAGAAGAAACGGATATTGCGCTCGAAAAACTGAACGGTGCGGACTATGAAGTGCATAGCCGAGAAGACAGACCTACCCAGACCAAACCAACAGCACCCTACATCACGTCGACGCTCCAGCAGGCAGCGAGTACTCGCCTTGGTTATGGGGTCAAGAAAACCATGATGATGGCTCAACGGCTCTACGAGGCAGGTTACATTACCTATATGCGAACGGACTCAACCAACTTGAGTGCCGATGCCGTTGCCAATTGCCGTGAGCTGATCGAGTCCGACTTTGGCAAACTATACTTGCCGGATGAGCCAAGGCGCTATTCCAGCAAAGAAGGCGCTCAAGAAGCTCACGAGGCCATTCGTCCTTCGGATGTAACAGTGAAAACCAATTCCATCGCGGGAATGGAAAGAGACGCAGAACGATTATACGAATTGATTTGGCGGCAGTTCGTTGCTTGCCAGATGCCGAATGCGGAATACACCAGTACCAATGTTTTGGTGCAGGTGGAAGATCTAGAGCTCAAAGTTCGAGGCCGAATCCTGCGCTTTGATGGCTATACAAAAGTTCAGACGCCAGCCGGTAAAAAGGATGACGAAGCACCCCTGCCGGATTATCAAGTTGGTCAAAAGCTCGACTTGATGGAGTTGTTGCCATCTCAGCATTTTACCAAGCCACCGGCCAGATACGGCGAGGCGAGTCTTGTCAAAGAACTGGAAAAACGTGGTATCGGACGACCGTCAACCTACGCTGCGATTATCACCACGATTCAGGATAGAGGCTACACAACTGTACAGAACCGACGTTTTTATGCTGAAAAAATCGGTGAGCTGGTCACGGACCGATTAGATGAAAACTTTAAAGATCTGCTCGATTATGGTTTTACCGCTGACCTCGAAGAGTCTCTGGATGAAGTGTCCGAAGGTAAGCTCGGCTGGAAAGATCTACTAAACAAATTCTACAAAGGTTTCGAAAACCAGCTTGAAATCGCTAAGTCCGATGACGGTATGCGTACTAATGAACCATCCAAGACGGATATTGAATGCCCACTTTGCGGGCGAGACATGCAGATCCGAACAGCTAGTACTGGGGTGTTTTTGGGCTGTTCTGGCTATGCTTTGCCGCCGAAAGAACGTTGCAAGCAGACAATCAACCTGATTTCAGGCGATGAAGTTGTCAGTGTTAACGGTGACGATGAGGAAGAGTCGCGCATACT
>JBLHQQ010000249.1:0-5033 GCA_047625245.1 Candidatus Azotimanducaceae bacterium | reverse complement strand
AAATTTTCAATACTCATATTCATCGCCCCCATTAGTGCTTGTTCATAGCTCACATCGGTTTGGTTGTCCGGGGGCAAATGGTCGTCTGATACAACGCCGGGGATGGTCCTCGAGATATACCCAGTGCTGGTTCGAAATCGCACGATCCACCGTGAAATGGACGTTCGTTTCTTGTATCCAAGATGAAGCACGTCCGAGACACTGACGAACCAGGGTTTATCCCCACTTAATCCCAGTCGCCAATGTAGCAATGTGCATTGACAGCGATTGGCTAGAATTCGGCCAATTTACAGGAATCGCGAGTAAGTGGTGGGGTGACCCGAGTGTTATTTTATCTCGTCATGAGACGCCCAGGTGGCATGAGTACCACTGGATATCTGGTGGGGCAGGACAATCGTGCAGACGGGACCGGCGGCAATATTCTGAGCATCCACGACGATACATTCAGATCGTTTCTTGTTCGTATCTGTAATAAAAGAAACAAGATAACCGTCGTCCTCCGAGGTGGCACCGACTCTAGGTGCAAATGGTGCTTCGCTTCCATAGCGATTCTCACCAAAGTATAGACTCGTTGAATCGCCTGTCTCTAGATCGTGTTTGACAATACCGTTAAACAGAAACCAATCTGGCTCGGCGGTGGTGGAATAGAGATAACGAGATTTAACACCCGCGTAGTGTTGATTGATGGTGCCGAATTCTAAATTTCTATCGTCTATCCGTTCTTCTATGGTTTTTCCCGTATCGAGATTGAAACGCCATCGATGAAGCTTTGGTTTAAATGAGTTTTCATCGATGCTTGCCATCAGTTTCCCAAGCCGCGGCTTGATGTTTGGCCCTTCCAGCGGCGCGGGATCAGGATCTTCCTGATAATAACCCTCGAGGATGATTTCATTACCCTGCTCGTAAGCATTGGTCCAATGCAGAACAAAAGTCGGCTCAGCTTCAAACCAACGGATTTCGCTCGCGGAGCCAAATCTCGGCACAATCGCAAATCGGGTTTTGAGCTCGCTGTGAAAAGTGGGGACGTGGAATCCCGCTTCCAGTAATTCTTGATTCCAAAAAAAGGGCATGTCCGGCAGGATCGAATAGTTTTTGGTAAAGGCCATATCATGGGGTAATCGCGGCCCTGGTAGTTCAATCGGGATGATGTGCTTCAGCTTTCGGTCCGCACCCACAACGCCATAATGCATATAGGGCGCTTGCTTACCGTAGTTAAAAAAGAGCAGGTCACCGGTGACGAGGTCCACTTTTGGATGCGCCGAAATACCTTCGGCTGGCGCCCAGGGAGCAGTACCAATTTGATCAAGGCTGCAGGGATCTAATCGATACCCTTCGCCGCACATATAATGGGTCGTCAGTATCTCGCCACCGTGGATCACCACATCGGTCGAAGATCCGTCTTTCATGTCACCCCGGGCACCCCACCCTTTTCTGAGAGATTTATTGGGGTTACCGGATATGCCACTCCACAGTGTGTGCCCGACTTCCGCTTCGGCAAGAAAACCCTTGGTACGGATAAATCTGTTTCGGTAGGACGCGGCTCCATCTTTAAAGGACATCGCATGCAGCATGCCGTCGCCATCAAAGGGATGATAGATACCGATGGAGTCGTGAACGGGATTTTCAGTATTGCGAACATAAATGCCGTTCAGATCTTTTGGTATTTCTCCGATGACCTCCATATCCGTTGCATCAACTTCTTCATGCAAGGGCGTCCAGGCACCATTCAGGTAGGGGTGATCACTCGGGCTAAGTGTCGGTGTAATTCTATTCACAATATTTGTTTTCATGGCAACATACTAACTATCGGTCAGTATGTTTACAACTTGAACTTGCATCCATCGACTCTAAGCCATTAGTCTTCTGCCGTGGTTACTCAAGCTGAAAGAAGAACAAACACTCGCTCCGCTATCGTGCAGGCTGCATTCGCCGAATACAAAGCGCGTGGCACGGCCGATGTTGCCCTCGATGTGATTGCCGAGCGAGCGGGCGTCACAAAAGGCTCGATCCATTATCATTTTAAGAATCGAGTGGGTCTCATCAGGGCCGTGGCTGTTTGGGTATTCCAAAAAATGGAAGAAGATATCGCGCTGGCACCGGCTGCCAGTAAGAAAACTAAAAATAGAGACAGCCCCGCCATCAGCTATGTTCGAATGCTGCTAAACGCTCAAGCGACTCCGACTGGTAGAGTGCTGTATACCGTTGGAGATGAACTAGCCAGGGCCGGCAAACTGCAAGAAGTTGATCCCTATGTTTACCTCTGTCGTAAGTTGCAATCGATGGAGATCGAAGGCTCAGTCAGCGTTATCGCCGCCGCAATCACTCAACTCGGTCGTCAATTAGCTTACGAGTTAGCCCCAAAGAGTGATATCGAGGACATGGTCGCCGCGCTCTCTGCTGGCGGAAGACTGAGTTAACGCCAGAGATTGAGTAGAGTCAGAATTCCAAATACTGCTCTAACTCAAATACGATTTTCGAAATAATGTACCCACTAAGAGTTATTTAATGAACGATCGAACCTACTGTTGTGAGGTTGAGCAACCGGATCCGACCCTGGCGGGATCTGCCGTTCAGGTAGATGTCTGGCTACTCGTTGAGTACGCCTATGCATGGAAACCAAAAGCGCTTGAGGACAATATTTTGCCGAGCTCCGTCACGGCAGTATTCGATCGGCTAAACGACGAATTCAAAGCCCTTGGACTTAGGTTGCGTATTCAATTTATTAAACAGGCCTCATCCGAACTCCACTGCCCTCGTTTGTATTTTGCCGACGGACGCGATGATACCTGGCAACTCCTCACCACCCAGTTAAAAGGCTATGAGGAATTCCCTCACCTAACGGCAATAGAATTGCTGGAAGGTCGCCAACTCGGATTTACACCGTCGCTTGAAGAGATCTATTTGGTTTGCACCAATGGCCAGCGAGATATTTGCTGCGCCCGTTTTGGTCGTCCACTATACAGTCGTCTGAATGAAGTCTATGGCGATCGAATTTGGCAGACCACACACATAGGGGGTCACCGTTATGCACCGAACTTGCTGTGTTTACCATCGGGCTTCGTTTATGGATTTGTATCCCCAGACCTCGGCGTCAATCTTGTGCAAGATCATGGCAAGCAGAAACTCGATGTAGGTCGACTAAGAGGACGCTCACACTATCCTCCACATGTTCAAGCCGGAGAAATTTTTGCTCGTCAGGAGCACAACCTTTCTCGCAGAGATGACGTGGTCTGTACCTCAAGCCCCGGTTCGATGGATCGAGTACGAGTTCAAATTGCAGGAGCAGAATCCGAGGAAATCACTTTACTCAGACAGTCTGTGCCAAATCTCCCGACCGATTGCGAAGTAAAACCCAAACCCAGCTCGATATTTTCCCTATCCCCTAATGGATAACCCTACTGGATGACCCTACTCCCCTACTCTGACCCTAACCGCTGCTGGTGGGATAACGTCCAGCATACGAGCGGGTAAAGTAGGAGCATGCAGCGACGACAAATCTTAAAAGCGGGTGTCATGGGCGCGGCTGCCGTCGGGCTTGGCGTATCAGGCTATCAGTATCTTCCGCCGTCAGCCAACACAGAACTGCGCGCTACCCGCGAAATTGTGGCTCAGCTTTTTCGATCCGTCAATACCGACCGGATCCGCAAGTTAGTGGTTGACTATCACCATCCCCTTCGCAGTACCATAAAGCTAGCAAAGTGGTCGGGTCGTTGTGTCCGTTAAAGGCCGCGACTTAACTGCTAAGTTCAGAGGCACGCTGGAGGATATCCAAACTACACCAGAGCGCATCTACACGGTCGCCACCAATGAATACATAGCCAACAAGAGGCTGGAAACTGATATCGGCTCTGGTAAAACCACTGCCAATATGGGCTGCTCAGAGAGGCACTGATCAATCATGTTCGAAGTAATCGGCTCGATTAATCTGTAACTGCCAACAGCAGCATCAAGGAATCAATTATTGGACTTCTGATTCAGGTAAATCAATGTGGAATCGCTATCATGGTTGAACTAGAATCTAACAACACACCAATATGATACCTCCGATGAAAAAGCTCTAACCCTAGAAAACGGCCAAAACAAATTCCGCCAATGATAGGGAGGGCTTATGTCTCTCAACATCGTCGCATTCCGCGATATTACTTTCAGTCACGCCACCGCGCCAACGAACCTGTTTAATCACCTCAGTGTTTACTTTTCTAAAGGATTTACTGGCGTCGTGGGACCTAATGGCGCCGGTAAAACATCGCTGCTTCAGCTGGCTTGTGGTCTGTTGACACCCGATGATGGTGCGATCGAATGCAGCAGCGAAGCTGTGTACTGTGAGCAACGCACCGATGAGAAACCCGGTGATCTTGTAGAGTTCCTCAATGAAACCACCAGCTCAGCATTTGCCCTGCGAGCCAAACTTGGGATTGAGTGGGATTTTTCCGATCGATGGCAAACACTAAGCCACGGAGAGCGTAAGCGTGCTCAGATCGGCTGCGTGTTATGGCGGGACCCGCCAGTACTCGCAATAGATGAACCGACTAACCACATCGATCATGCAACTAGAGACATTTTAATCGCAACACTACGAGGCTACCGCGGTGTCGGCTTGATTGTGAGCCATGACCGGGATCTTCTTGACCAACTTTGCCATCAGTGTCTCTGGCTCGAACCACCCCAGGCAAGGTTGTTTCAGGGCGGATATACCCAAGCGAATCAACAAAGGGCCGCACTTAGCGGTGAAGCCCAACGAACTAGACATAAAGCTGTGGCTAATAGAGATAAGGTTCGCCGGGAAACAATAAAACGCCGCGAACAGATCGAAAAGTCGCACAAATCTCGCTCGAAAAGCGGAATCTCCAATAAGGATCACGACGCAAAAGAGAAAATTAATAGAGCCATTGTTACAGATAGTGGGTCCGGCAAGAGTTTGCGCCAATTGGGCGGCCATTTGGCACGGGCAGAAGCAGATGTTGCTGACACCAGAGTAAATCGCGAGTTCGAAGTTGGAATCTGGTTGCCAGGGTCCATTTCAAAACGAGACA
>JBLHQQ010000248.1:0-5041 GCA_047625245.1 Candidatus Azotimanducaceae bacterium | reverse complement strand
ATATCGTACCCGCGAGAACCTCAGGTAAAGCCGGCGATGCTAATGGCATTACGCTCTTTGTGGTTGATGCCGATGCTATAGGCGTGAGTCGCAATCCTATGCACATGATCGATTGTCGCGGTTACGCCAACGTGAGCTTCGCAGAAGTTGAAGTAGATGCTGGCTGTATTCTGGGAGAGCTTGATCAAGGTTTTGTCGTTTTAGAACCAGTGCTAGATCGCGCAAGAGCAGGGCTTTGTGCAGAGATGCATGGCACGGCTGCCCAAGCTTTTGATATGGCTCTCGATTACCTCAAAACCAGAGTGCAATTTGGTCAGGTGATTGGTTCTTTTCAGGCCCTGGGCCATCGGGCAGCAGATCTTTACACCGCAAAAGAACTCACTCGATCCTGTTTTGAAGCTGCACTCAAAGCGATTGATGATGGCGCCGACAACGCACCAGAAATGGTGGCGATGTCTAAGGCACGGGTGGGTCAGTTCCTGCGTGATATGTCGGATCAAGTGATTCAGATCCACGGTGGTATTGGTATGACCGATGAATTTGATGCGGGCTTTTATCTCAAGCGTGCCAGAACATTGGAAACAGCCTATGGTAATCAGGCTTACCACCGGGATCGCTATGCGACGCTGCTCGGTTTCTAGTCCAGATAGCTAGGTCTGTTGCGATAAAAAAGCCCAGTTAACACTGGGCTTTTTTGTGGGTCGCTTTATGGGTCTTCTTAAGGGATAGGTCAGATTATGACTTTTTGTTAAATGCACCAATACGCGCATCCATGTCCGGGCCATGACCTTCATTCATATGGACTTCCCATTGTAGTCCGCCATCCACAGAATTACCGTCGGTAGCCTCAAGCAATCGTTTGTTTGCGGCATGTGAGAAGCTTGAATTAGTACAGATCTGATCACAGAAGCTTTCGACTTCTAGCATAAACTTGTCATCATCAAAGACCAGTTCTGCCAGGCCCATTGCTACTGCCTCGGTGGCATTATAAGTCGCTGCCGTGAACATCATGCGCTTGGCCGTTGCGATGCCGACCCTTCTAGGCAAGCGCTGGCTCATTCCCCAAATTGGGGTTAAAGCCCACTTGGCATGGGTGTCGGCAAATTTGGCGCTCTTGGCTGCAAGAATAAAATCTGCCGCCAGGGCAACTTCTAATGCTCCGGTGTAACAGTGGCCGTGGACCGCAGCGATCACTGGCTTGGGCAGGCGCTCCATCATTCTCAAGGTTTCCGAATGCCAACCTCGTGAGGGCACTCGCTCGCCCGTGGCGATATCCGCGAGATCATGGCCGGCGGAGAAACACTTACCGGCGCCAGAAATCACGACGCACTTAACGTTGTCATCCCGGCCAATTTGTTCAACATGCTTTCGTAGCGCTTCAAACATACCAACGGTCAGGGCGTTGAGTTTGTCCGGTCGATTTAAAGTGAGGTAAGCGGTGCCGTTCTTGTCTTCTCGTAGGACCAAAATTTCAGTCATGTGTTGTGCCCCTGATAGCTTGAAAAGCACTCAGTGTAACGCCAATTCCGGTCAGGGGGTAAGTCGACGGGCGACGATAATGAATCCCCAGGTTAAGGCCACAACCGTGCTGATCAACTTCCAGTGCCGTTTCAAAAAGGTTTGTTTTTGACCGCTAATGTCGATGGTGGCAGAGGCTGTTTCTTCCGGTGGCGTCAGTACCAGACTCATGGCTCGTTGGCGGCCCGGCGCAAGAGACCCTAGCTTGATGTCTTCAAAGTCCAAATAGGCCGCGTCGCTATTGAAATAGGAAACCGTCAGCTTAAGGTCGGCATAAGGATGTTGGCTTTGGTTATTCAAGCTGAGGCAAGCTGCTGTCGTAATGGAGGCCAACAGGTCCTCGGGAGAGATGCCACCGCTGTCTAAACGTAGAACTATTCACAACGTAATTCTGATCAACTGGATAAGCTCCGGCGCTTCATACAAATGCACCCGCTAGCAGCTGAATTCCCCAATAAACCCCCAATCCAATTATTACAACTGATTAGGGCTAATACGCCACCATCACTTCATTGCGCCGCAGGAAAGGTAGTGTCCAGGGCGGGTTAAACCGCGCGAGCTCCGGTTTACCCACTGGCTCAATCTGCCTGGTCTTCAACCATGCTAGCAATTCTGTTGTTTTTGCGGCGGTTTTTTCCTCACCAGCGAGGCCTGAGAAACCAATGACCGCATACTTTTGGTCAGGCACCTGGCGCAGAGTCACCGCGGGATTATTAGGCGTAGGAAGGGTGACCATCGAATGCTCCGAAGGCATGACAAAATGTACTCGCCACTGTTTTTTCTTTTGTTCGTCGCTCTGGACCATGCTCACAGCTGCGGTCATGCCGATCTTTTCTGATTTTGATTGCATAGTCACAGGTGCCGTCATACTGATTTTTTGATTGCCGCCGCTATTAGCTGTGTTGTTGCCAAAAATATAATCAGCGATGAGCCGGAAGCCCGCGCTGGAGGCTTTATCCATAGGACCAGACACGACGGTTTCGGCCACGATCATTGAACCGTAGCTGCGCAACTCAAATGCACCAGATGTTTCTACGACGTCATATTTAGGTTCTTCTATGGCCATTGCAGCTCCTGAGAATATTGTTATCGTCAGTATTAAGAGCAGGTGTCGCATCGAATCAATCTCTTTGCTGGGGCTTAACCTATGATACGTTGACTGGTTCTTCTGGTTCACCAATCGATCCGGTATTAGCTGCCAAAGGCGATCGAATGAGGCTGCTGGACTCGATGATGGGTCACCTGTGTTTTGCTCCCCTTGAGATCAAACAACGATGTGCGAACAAGTGAGATTGGGAACTTGTGGGATCCCTACTTTCCATCACTTTTGGTCCTGAATTGGTTACAATGCACGGCTTCTAGCCGACTAGCCTAATCCTTTGCAGACCTTGTTAAAGAACGTAGAAGTTTACGCGCCCGAATCCATCGGTCTGCACAATATATTGGTGGGCGGCGGTTCGATCCTGACGCTGCAGAGGCATGAAATAACTACAGACGCCGACGTGATCGATTGTGAAGGCCGCAGGATATTACCCGGCTTTATTGATGCCCATACTCATATTACTGGGGGGGGTGGTGAATCGGGTTTTTCTACCCGTGTCCCGGCACCTTTTTTAAGCCAGTTCACGGCCGCGGGTGTGACAAGTGTCGTGGGTGTGCTGGGAACGGATGACACCACGCGCGATACTCGAAGCCTGGTCGCTCAGGCCTATGCGCTGCGGGAGCATGGTCTTGGTGCCTGGTGTCACACAGGTGGTTATCACGTACCA
The DNA here is from genome assembly GCA_047625245.1 of Candidatus Azotimanducaceae bacterium. Taxonomy (GTDB): domain Bacteria; phylum Pseudomonadota; class Gammaproteobacteria; order Pseudomonadales; family Azotimanducaceae; genus JAHRVQ01. Next base: position 1,754 of record JBLHQQ010000248.1, on the reverse strand, counting down.
GCAACAACCTTAACAGGCAGCATTAGAGACGATATTGTGTTTCTAGATCCGGTGATTGGAGTGGGTGAACTTGCGATTAGCGATCACCGTTCAAGTCAGCCCAGCTTTGAAGAAATCCTGCGTATAGCGGCGGATGCGCATGTTGCGGGTTTGATTACCGGTAAAGCGGGCATCGTGCATTTGCATCTGGGTGATGGCAAACGAGGCTTAGAACTTATTCAGCGAGCGCTGAATGAATCTGAAATCCCCTCGCGAGTTTTTAATCCGACCCATGTCAATCGGCGCAAGGGGTTGTTTGAAGAAGCGGTTCTGCTCGCTTCGCGAGGTTGTAGTATCGATATCACTGCATTCCCTGTCGCCGAAGATGAGGATGCTTGGTCGGCTGATGCGGCACTGTTGCGATATCTAGATACGGGTGCACCGGCGAACAAAGTCACCGTCAGCTCTGATGGCGGCGGCTGTCTGCCAGAGTTTAATGCTGATGGGGTGATGACGAAAATGGGTGTCGGCCGGTCAGCAGCGCTTATGGCGACCCTGAAAAATCTATTGGAACAGGACGTTCCACTTGAGATGATCTTGCCGGCAGTGACCAGCAACGTCGCTGAGTTGCTGCGTTTTCATGACCGCGGCCGAATTAAAGAGGGATATCGGGCAGATCTAGTGTTGCTCGATGAAAAGCACAACATAGAAGGTGTCATGGTTGCTGGTGTTTGGCATGTTCGAGACGGCGCGCAGATAATCACTGGCGCTTTTGAGAAAGGCACTAGTTAATTCAAACAATAGTTGAATCAAACAATAGTTGAATCAAACAGCGGTTGAATCAGACACCGTTGAAACAGAATAAGAGAGATAAGCATGTGCCCTGCAGAAAGCATCGATAGCATTGAGCGCGGTTATATCGTGCCCATTGGTGGTGCGGAAGAAAAGCTCAACAACACCGCCATACTGGATCGCTTCATCAGTATTTGCGGTGGCAATGATTCCCGTATTGCCATCATCCCCACCGCTTCAGAATTAGAAGATACGGGTCGCAATTACGAAAAGTTGTTTCGTAAGATTGGTGTTAAACATGCGCAGGTGTTAGATCTCGTCAGCCGTGAAGATTGCAGCTCCAGCGACGCGCTCGACTATATTGAGAAAGCTGATGGCGTGTTCATGACCGGTGGCAATCAGCTTAGGCTCTCGACGACCCTGGGTGGTACACCCGTGGCGCAAATGATTCGGCGCCGTAATGCTGCCGGAATGCATGTCGCAGGTACATCAGCCGGGGCTGCATTTATGCCGGAGCATATGATTGCTGGAGGCTACGAAGGTCCAACGCCTTCGCCCGATATGGTGACACTAGCCCCAGGACTAGGGTTAACTAACAACTTTATTATTGATCAGCATTTTCGACAGCGTGACCGCATTGGTCGCCTGTTAACGGCGTTGGCATATAACCCCTTTGCGATGGGAATTGGTTTAGACGAAGACACCGCTGCCTTTATTAGACCGGGTGATGATCTTGAGGTGGTGGGTAGTGGTGGCATCACGATTATTGATCCCACGCACCTATCCCATTCATCGATGGACAAGGCGCGCCGTGGTGAGCCTGTTAGTTTGATTGGTTTGAAAATGCATATTCTTGTATCTGGTGGTCGTTTTGAAATCGCGACGCGCCAGGCGTACGAAAAATAACCTTACTGATAAAAAGGTCGCTCTATGAAAATCCTTAGCACCAACGTCTATGTGGGGCCCAACATTTATGCCCATTT
>JBLHQQ010000247.1:0-5042 GCA_047625245.1 Candidatus Azotimanducaceae bacterium | reverse complement strand
CCGCGCACCACCTTTAAGGTTGCCGATTCCAGGTCTGGTGTTCTCTTGGTGTGCCTGCAATCTCGCCTGTACCGATTGACGTCGAGTTTGGTCTTCACCCGTCACCGAGAGGCGGCTTCTGACCATCGTCAGTATCGATTGCCTACTCATACCCGTTGGCCTCCCCTGCGCCGATACTGTTGGGAGAATGTACCGTGCTCTGGACGACGAAGATCGCGGTGAACCGTCCAGGCTCCGGCCAGTGCCGGTAGTTTATTGATGAAGCCATCGTTTGACCCAGGCCAATGATAGAGGAGCTGGTTCGCGATGGCCGTGGCCATTCGGTACAACCGGGGCTGACTACCCAGCCAGGACCAAAACTTAAGACCCCAACGCATACCAGATGGATTTAGCTTTTCTGCTGCTTCTTTGTCTCTCCATAGACGCAATAATTTTGGCAGGGGAATCATTACCGGGCAAACAGACTCACAACGACCGCACAGCGAAGAAGCATTGGCGAGGTGTTTTGATTTCTCCAGGCTAGCCAATTGAGGCGTCAAGACAGCGCCCATGGGTCCGCTATAGACCGAACCGTACGCATGACCACCGACGGACAAATAAACCGGGCAATGATTTAGACAGGCAGAACAGCGAATGCAACGCAACATCTCCTGAAACTCACTACCCATCATTTCTGACCGACCGTTATCCACCAGCACAACATGAAAATTGTCCGGACCATCGACATCAGTTTGCTGTTTAGGTCCAGTAATAAATGAGGTGTAGGCAGAAATATCTGTGCCTACAGCTGATCTCGCCAACAACCGAATCAAGGTCGAAGCATCCTCGAGAGTCGGCACCACCTTCTCGATGCCGGTCACGACAATGTGAGTACCCGGTAATGCCGTAGTCAATTCTGCGTTACCCTCGTTGGTTACCAGTACAATAGTGCCGGTCTCTGCGACTAGAAAATTTGCTCCGCTAATGCCCACATCTGCAGCTAAAAATTTTTCCCGTAATACCTGTCGAGCCTCGGCGACGAGTTCTCCTCGATCATCAATCTTCTCGTTAAACCCCAATTTTCGATGGTGTTCAAAGAACGTTTCAGAAACCTGCTCCTTACTCAGGTGCACAGCCGGGGCGACGATATGGCTGGGTTTTTCTCCACGAAGTTGAATGATGTATTCACCAAGGTCTGTTTCTACCGCTTCAATGTCGTTGGCCTCAAGAAACGGCACCAGATCAATTTCTTCGGTCACCATAGACTTACTTTTTGTGACCCGCTTTGCTCCAACGGACTGACAGAGTTCTAGAATAATGTTTCTCGCTTCAGCCTCATCACTTGCCCAATGGACTGAGCCACCCTGCTCAACAACTTGTTGCTCAAACGCTTCGAGATATAGATCTAAATGTTGCAAGGTATGATTCTTAATATCCCGCGCTTCGCATCGGAGCTGTTCAAACTCAGGCAGATCCGACACGCTTTTAGTTCGTCCAGCCGCTAGCCTGCCAGATAACTGGCCCAGAGCAGATTGCAACTTGTCATCCACCAGCGCAGCCTCGCTAAGAGGAATGAATTTGTCAGAGTTAACCTCCATTAGCGCTTCTCCTCAGCTTTTTGCAGAACACCTGCCGCCAGGATTTCCGCAAAGTGCTTCACCTGGATCTGGTGACCATCTCGCTGCAGCTTGCCTTCAATATTCAGCATGCAGCCTAAGTCACCCATGACGAGGGTTGTCGCTCCGGTGCTTAGGACATCCTGAATTTTGCGTTCCGCCATCGCGGCTGATATGTCTGGGTACTTCACACAGAAGGTCCCGCCAAAACCACAACAACTTTCGGTTTCTTTCAGCTCATGAATGGCAAGACCTGCCTCTTGAAGCAGTTGTCGGGGTTCATCACTAATATTGAGTTCTCTCAAACCGGCGCAAGCATCGTGGTACGCCACCGTCGTCTGGCTCACAGAGCAAGGTTTATAGTTCGCCACCTGGGTTAGGAATTGAGACAGTTCATAGACCTTGGTCGCCAGTTGTTCTGATTTATCTCTATAGGAAAGGTCATCAGCAAACAATTGTGGGTAATGATGCTTTATCATGCCGCCGCAGGAGCCACTTGGCACCACTACATAATCAAACCTCAGAAACTCATCGATGACATTTCTGGCTGTTTCGATCGCGTTCGCACGGTCTCCACCGTTGTAATTCGGTTGTCCGCAACAGACCTGATTTGACGGCACGACCACGTCGAAACCCGCGTCTTCCAGAATCGTAATTGAGTCAAACCCGACGCACGGCTTGATGTTCTCAACCAGGCAGGTGACAAAAAATGCAACGGTTTTCGATTCTGCTTTTGATTCAACCACTATTAGCTATCCAACTGTTCGAGGCGTATCAATTGATTGGAAAGATAACGGTAATTCGGTATGTCTAAATTCCGCGGCGCCGCAGCTCCCTCTAGCACTCGACCCGCTCCATCGTAGTCGCTCTGATGGCAGGGACATTTAAACTGCTGATTTTTCTGCACAACTTCACAGCCCAAATGGGTGCAATTGGTAAATGTGACGAACAACTCCGGGCGCAAAGAGCGATAGGGGTTTCTCGCCAGTTCAGGTTGCACAGATCGATCGGACAAGGGGTCCTTCAGCGTATCTGTTGACATCGGCAGGTTCTCAATCGAGGCAGGCTCTCGTTTAAGGAGCAACACATTTCGCCCTAGCCAATGGACTAACTTTTGTTCACCCGGCTTAAGACCCGCGACATCAATGTCCATGCTGCGCTTGTTATCAAATGAGGGAATCCAAGCTCTTATAAAAGGGTAAGTCAAAAACCCAAAGCCCGTAAAGGTAAAGCCTTGAACAATTCTAGTGAGTAGCGTTCGACGATCCACGCTGATATCCCGTTGGAAAACCCTAGGATACTAGACTTTCCTCAGAAAACTAACTGGTTGGAAGGTCATCGGTAATATGAATCCACGGTACTCGAGACTCGTTGTGGGCATGACCAGAGGGTTCTCAATCAATGTCGCCTAGATTCGCCCGAGTAATATACAATTCTCCGGGCCACTTTCGACCACGAAAACACACAGCACTGCCGCAAGTCTGACAAAAACCTCGTTCTCTGGGTAACCCACCCAGGTCACAAACCCGGCGCCATGAGCGCGCTGGCCCATTGTGTAATGGCAATGGGCGCACCACAGCGACGTGTTAAGGGTCGTAAGGGTTACCGACCCACAATAGCAACGACCCTGACTCACAATTCAACGTCATAAACTTGAACAGCAGTATCATGAAATAGCGCCGCTATTTCTTCACCGCTGCGATTCTGACTGATCTTCTTAAAAGCATTGTAGAGAACGTGATAGCTACAAGAGTCTTTGTCGACAGGAAAGTTACTTTCAAACATGCAACGCTCTGCACCGAAAGTGTCGATACAATGGTCATAGTATCTGCCAGTGGCCGTCACAAGTTGGTCGGAGGTCGGTGGCAACTCTTTTTTGTGCCAATCGAAGCCATTAATCTTCATGTTAATGCCCCCCAACTTAAAGTGGACGTTATTCAAACTCGCAAGTGGCTCAACATAACCTTGCCAGTGACTAAACACCTCCTCAGCTCGATCTTTATAAGGGCCGATACCTAGCGGTCCACCAAAATGATCGAGCACAATTGTCACACCGGGAAATGCCTTGGCAAGGGACACGAGTTCTGGGATTTGCTCATGGAAACACCAGACATCAAAGGTCAGATTCATATCATCCAGAACCTCGAAACCAGTACGAAAAGCTTCAGTTTCCGATAGTTTGTGGATCGGACGAGTGTGGGCGTTTCTGATTTGCTTATCTTCATGCCAGCTGGTGGCGTGACGAATACCACGAAACCGGTTTGGGCTGGCTTGTATATGGGCTTCAAGGACAGATCTAACCCCCTCACCAAGGGTCAGATCGGCGAAGCCCACAATCGCGGCGCAGATTTTCGTATCGCCATAGGCGCCACTTGCGCTCATCGCAGCGATGCCCTGAACGAACTCTGTCTCCCCAACTGGTGCCATTTCGACAGGTCCAGTAGACCGATACATCGACGAGCACTCCATAAAAACAGTACTCACAACGTTGTGACCATCGCCCACGTCAGCGGCAATCTCATCAATTAAGTAGCGGCTTTGAGGATGATCCCAGAGGTGATGATGGGGATCACAAATCGGCAGGTCAGGAGCAATGACCTCCTCTCTTAGCTGGTCTAACCATTGGGCTGATTCCATTCTCCGAGACCTTATGTTCAAGCATCAGTGAACATGATAGCTTTACCGATTGACTCGGCACAACTAGCAAACTATGACCCAATTTAAGGCCCTTGCGATCGATCTAGACGGCACTCTCCTTGTCGGTGAAGACTTATCCACTGAAAACTTGGATGCCGTACGCAGAGCTCATGAGGCTGGATTCAGCATTGTGATCGCCACGGCTCGCTGGCGTCAGATGGCACTTCGTATCACAACTGAAATTGGACTCTCCAGTCCCATCATTGCCTGCAGTGGTGCCGAAGTGTATTTGCCAGATCAAGATAAAGACATCTTTGACCATCGTCTGCCCGATGACTTTACTGAAGAACTCTACGCCCTGTGCAACGCCAATCGCTGTATTGCCACCATCACAGGTGATGAAGACGTGCTGCTTAAACTTGATGGTGAACCTGATCCGTCCTTGCTAGATCCCGAAATTCGCTGGGTACCAAAGCTCGACATCAGCCAACACCCTAATCCCAGAATCGCCGCCATTCAGGGATCAGCCTTAGTGACCGAGATCAAAACTAATCTACTACCCCGCTGGAAGGATCAGATCAATCTCTACGATTCGATAGGTCCAAACGGAAAAATTGTCATCACCATCACCGCCAAAGCCGCCAACAAGGGAGAAGCCCTGCGAGTCGCCTGCCAACACCTTGATATTGATCTTTCCCAGGTGGTGTCCTTCGGGGATGCAGAAAATGACATCGAAATGTTCAAGGTCACCGGCGCCTCAGTGGCGATGGGACAAGCAGACCAGTTCATTAAAGACGCAGCAACCATGAC
>JBLHQQ010000246.1:0-5048 GCA_047625245.1 Candidatus Azotimanducaceae bacterium | reverse complement strand
ATACGTTCGAAGTCCCGCCTTCGACCACTGATTGTTCAGAAACTAATGTCAGGATAGATCGGTCCCGAAATTCTGCCAGAGAATCTGCACCAATATTCACCATCGTCGATCGAAGCTTGTACATTGTGGTATCCAGCACTTCAGATAGAGGGCCCACTAGAGGCACATAAGCATCTACCCCTTCCTCAAACACCATCTTTCGAGTACTCATACCATCGTCATAGCGCTGCCAGTTTTGAGCCCGGCGAGTGCCTTCGCCCCAGTAGGGTTTGTAGATTTGGCCGTTAATTGAAGTCTTAGGAGTTGGACTTTCCTCGGTCATGGCAAAGTATCTGCCCATCATCACGAAATCTGCACCCATGGCGAGGGCCACTACGATCTGCGTGTCATTAGCGAGACCACCATCTGAACAAATCGGAATGTAGCGCCCGGTCTTCTCAAAATACTCATCTCGGCGCTGGGATACTTCCAGCAGTGCCGAAGCCTGACCCCTGCCAACACCCTTCTGTTCTCGAGTAATACAGATTGAACCGCCGCCAATACCTACCTTTATAAAGTCGACCCCGCCGTCTTCAACCAGAAAATCAAAACCTTCCGCCGACACTACGTTGCCACCACCAATCACTACTTCCTTGCCAAAATTCTCTCGAATCCATTGAATGCCTTCTAATTGATACTCTGTAAATCCATCGGAAGAATCAAAACACAGCGCGTCAGCCCCGGCAGCGATTACGGCCGGCACACGTTCCATATAGTCATGAGTATTAATCGCAGCACCAATGCAGAGCCGTTTGGATTCATCCAACATCTCCATGGGGTGACGCCGGTGGTCTTCATAGTCCTTCTTAAATACCAGCGCACTGAGTGAGCCCTCACTATCAATGATCGGTAAGCAATCTTTCTTATGCTCGTGCAAGAGCTCATTAGCCTCGCGAAGAGACACACCCTCGTCGCCATAAATGAGCTGATCAAAAGGTGTCATATGTTTGCCGACGGCGTTGCTGAGATCATCTTCGAACTCCCAGAAATCCTTATCGGTAATGATACCAACCAATTTTCCCGTTGCTGAGCCATCCTCGGTGACTGGAACAGTCGAGTGGCCCGTTCGTTTCATTAGCTCCATGACTTCCGCAAGAGAAGTATCAATCCGACAGTTGGAGTCACTTTCAACAAACCCCGCCTTGTGGGTCTTGACTTTGCGAATCATCTCAACTTGTTCCTCTATCGGCTGGGAACAGAAGATAAAGGCCAATCCGCCCTGACGAGCTAAAGAAATGCCGAGATCCGAGCCGGAAACCGCCTGCATACACGCCGACACCACCGGCACGTTTAGATGTAGCCTCGCAACACTATTAGGCTCAACGGAGGAAATGGGGGTACCAAGATCAACCAGGTCAGCCCGCTGACCTTTTCTAGTCAAACGAGGAATCAACAGGTATTCGGAAAAAGTGCGGGAAACGTCTTTCAGAATGGTCGCCATTCAGGAACTCCAATAGGGATTGTCTTGTGATTCACAAATTGTTGTACTGCGCTGTACTCAGGACGGACAGGCGAAGCGGGGGAGGGGAAACGGTCGGACTGGATCCGAAGTATGTACGCTCTCTTTTTGCCATGGCGAATTCTAAAGGAATCGATTTTCTGATTCAAATCGGACTTTATTGAGCATTAGCTTTAGTAATTCGATATAAAGTATTGATTTAAGACATTATTCTCGTATGATGAGTAGCTCCAGCGGAAAATATTACGCGGTACGGCATGAACAAGTCAGAACTCATCAAGCGAATGTCCGAGAAGCTCGATCAATTGACGGGCCGCGATGTTGATTTAGCCGTAGACACTATTCTCGAAATTATGTCCGAAAGCTTATCAACGGGCGAACGCATAGAAATCCGTGGTTTTGGTACATTTTCAAACCATTATCGTAAGCCCCGTAGCGTTAGAAACCCCAAGACAGGCGAAGTGGGTATTCACAAACCGGGTAAGTTCGTTCCCCATTTTAAGCCAGGAAAGGAGCTAAAACGACGAGTTGACGAGTCGCGCGAAGAAGAAACTGAGCTCCTATCGGACTCAAGCGCTAGTTTTTAGCTGGTGCTTAAGGATTTTCCCGGAAGGTGCGGTCGGCAAACTCTTCATCACAACAATCCTTGAAGGTACCTTATAGCCCGCCAAATGCTGCTTGGCATACTTGATTAGCGCCACTTCATCAATCGTTGCGCCTGCAGTAGCCTGAATATAAGCCACCACCTGCTCATCGCCATCCACCATCTCGCCCAGAACCGCACAAAGACTGACAGAGGGGAATTCCGTTATTACGGCTTCAACTTCCGGCGGATATATATTAAATCCCGAACGAATAATTAGCTCTTTGCTACGCCCAGAAATATTGATCGCGCCGGTCTCATCCTGATAGACCAGATCTTCCGTGTTAAACCAGCCTGCCTTCAACACTTTAGCTGTGACGTCAGGCTTGCGAAAGTAACCCTTCATCACATTAGGACCTTTGACCCAGAGTTCGCCAACCGAGCCGATTTCGACAGTCTCTCCATTAGCAGCAATGATTTTGATTTCTTCTCCGGGCAAACAATAACCAACAGAAGTGTTTTTGAGTGGGGCATACTGCCGAGTCTGGCAAATCGTTGGCCCAGTTTCTGTAAGGCCGTAGCCATTATTGAGTGGCAAACCGAATTGCGCTTCGACTCTGCGCTTTAAACCTGGATCAAGGGGAGAACCGCCGGAATACATAAATCGCAGCGCCTTCGGAGACCAGCCCTCCGGCATGGCCTCAAGCATCATGGCGTACATGGTCGGTACGCCGAGAAAGCCTTTTACCGGTTCATCGGCAATTGCTCGCAACACCTCGGTGGCATTAAATCGAGAAACCAGATGCACACAACCACCTGCAAAAAGGGTGGAACTGCTGACGGCCGAAAGCCCAAAAACGTGGGACATTGGCAGCACACAATAGATTTCATCGCCGGCCTCGATACCACGCAACTTGCCAGACACGTAGGCGATAAACATCAAGTTCTGGTGAGTTAGCATCACGCCTTTTGGCGTGCCTGTGGTCCCCGTGGTGTAAATCATCGCGAGCACAAGGTCTGCCGGATCATTACTCACCGGCTCAATAGTGCTCTCGCGCGACACAAAGTCGATATTCGCAACCGATAGTTGCCCGCTGGCGCAACCAAATCTTTGGCCATGAGCCTTTGATTCAGGCGAATCATCTACCGTGCAGACGATAAGCGCCGGATCGCAATCGACCGCAATGAGATCAATTTCACGGTCCGTGAGTCGCGCATTGATTACAACCGCAATGGCATCCAACTCACTGATGGCAAGAAACATTGCCATTAACCCAATGCCGTTTTCAGCGATCAGCATCACCCGATCTCCTGGCCGAAGTTTTTCAGCTTCAAGCCAAGCTCTGCATTCTTCCACTGCCTCTAAAAGCTCTGCAAATGTTAAAGAACCTGCATCGCTAATGATCGCGAGTTGCTTGGGTGTTTTCTCAGCCCAGGAGAGCACACCTTCGCTTAAACGTCTAGGCAGAAGACCCAGCACTTCATGGGGGGCGCAACCGAGTAATTGCTTATCTTTTGCCTCTATCTGGTCTAGCATTTATGGCGTAGCCACTTCGGCCATCAACTGCCGCTCCTTTTCTATCAGAAAGCTAGCAATCCGTAACATGTTGGCATTGGTGCGGGACATACTCCCTTCAATTCTATACTTACCGTTAACAATGATGGCAGGCACACCGGTGGACCGATAGGCTCGACCTTTAGAATCCGTTTGCTGAAGGGCGGCTCTAACGCCAAATGAATTATAGGTCTTAGCAAAATCCTCCGGGTCGACGCCGTATTTTACCAAAAACTGTGCCATGGCCTGGGGCTTGCTGAGTCGCAAGCGATCTGTATGAATCGCATTAAAGATGGCGACATGGACCTTCTCCAAGACCCCTAGCGCTTCGAGGGTAACGTAGGTTTGAGCATAAACCTGATAGTCTTGGTTCCAGACCGCTGGCGTTCGACTAAAGGCTACATCCGCTGGCAAGGAAGCCTGCCATGCACCGATCAATGGCTCGAAGTCATAACAGTGAGGACAGCCATAGGAGAAGTATTCCGCGACTTCTATTTTACTGGGGTTCCTGGTCTTAATCGGAATCTCCAGCGCGACGTAGTGAGTGCCTTCTTCGTACGCAAAATCCTCGGCCTGAGTTGAATCACTTATCACCAACCATCCAAATGCCATCAATATCGCCAAAAACTTCATACCAAATCCTTTCACAGTTTTGTAATGTTCGCAGGAATATGAACGCAGAATCCTGCTCCGTGTTCCGGCTACTACTAAATTGTACCCATAAAAAAAGGGCGGTGACCGCCCTTTATCGAATAAAAGCTACCGCCTATTGGAGACCGTACAGATAGCTCGCTACAGCTTCAATTTCAGCATCTGAAAGATCCATAGCAACCGTGCGCATCATCTTACCGTCACCATCATTGGCACGTGCTCCCGAACGGAAGGCTTTCAGCTGTGTTGCCGTATACTCTGGCCATTGACCACTCAATGCCGGGAATACAGCCGCGTCAATTCCAGCACCATCAGGTTGGTGACACGCAGTACAGGCAGCCACACCCTTACGCTTAATGCCGGCTAGATAAACGGTCTCGCCTAACTCTGACAATTCCGAATTGGCGGCTCCACCTTTCATGGTTTGCTCAGAGTAGTAGGTCGCCATATCCAGTAAATCCTGATCACTCGAATTATCTAATTGACCCATCATAAGAGGCGCTGAACGAGCGCCACTCTTAATATCTCGCAATTGTTTCAACAGGTATTTCGGCTGTTGGCCAGCTATCGAAGGAAAGGATCCCGCGGGACTGTTACCATCTTCGGCGTGACAAGCGACACAGGTAGCCGATAGCTCTTTCCCACGTGATGGGTTTCCTTCCGCGACCGCTGACAAACAAAATGCTGACAGGACCATCCCTAAAACGATTCTAAACATGCTTTTCCTTTAAAGTGCATTGGCATGCAGTGATAAAATAATG
>JBLHQQ010000245.1:0-5052 GCA_047625245.1 Candidatus Azotimanducaceae bacterium | reverse complement strand
GATTGGTTTGGCCTTGAAGACCCTGACGTCATCATTGGCTGGAGTGTGGTGGCGTTTGATCTGGACTTCTTGCAACGCCGCTGCGATTACTACGGCATTAAATTCACTCTCGGGCGTCAGCGTGAGGTGATTTCGTGGCGCACGGCGAACCAGAATACTGGCAGGAAGTATGCGCTGGTGGCCGGACGGGTCGTGTTAGATGGCATCGAACTACTCAGAACGGCAACTTACCAATTTGAGAGTTTCTCTCTCGAAAATGTCTCTCGGCAACTGCTTGGTCGAGGAAAGTTAATCCACGACGTCGATGCAAGGGGCGCCGAAATTCAAAATCTCTTCAAGCAAGACAAGTTGCAACTCGCCGCTTACAACCTCGAAGACTGCAATCTTGTTCACGATATATTTGCCGAGACAGAGTTGTTAGATTTTGCGCTGCAGAGAAGTCGATTGACCGGCCTGGACGTTGATCGAGTTGGCGGCTCAGTCGCAGCTTTTGACTTTTTATACTTGCCGAAGCTGCATCGCCAGGGATATGTGGCCCCGGTTGTGTTGGAGGGGAGTGGTCGAGGCAGTCCAGGCGGGTTTGTCCTTGAATCGGACCCCGGTATCTATGCTGACGTGATTGTTTTGGATTTTAAGAGTTTGTATCCGAGTATTATTCGAACATTCAATGTTGACCCTCTGGCGATGGTTGAGAGTGATCACGAGGTGGATCCGATACCTGGATTTGATGGTGCAGCGTTCTCCAGGCATAAAGTCATTTTGCCCGAACTCATTAAAAACCTGTGGGCTGCAAGAGATGAAGCCAAGAAGCAAAAGCGAGCCGCGGTGTCCCAGGCGATCAAAATCATTATGAACTCTTTTTATGGCGTGCTTGGAACTCCGGGTTGTCGGTTCTTTGATACGCGACTCGTTAGTTCTATTACCCTGCGCGGCCATGAGATATTACAAAAAACTCGCGATCTGATCGAAGCCAAGGGTTACCGGGTGATCTATGGTGATACGGATTCGGTTTTTGTCCTGGTAGGTAAACAACCCAACTCGTCAGTAGACGATGTAGGCAATGATCTCACCGCATACTTGAATCGTTGGTGGCGGCAACATCTTATGAACAACTACCAGGTGACAAGCTGTTTAGAAGTGGAATATGAGACCCACTTCGAAAAATTTTTGATGCCGAGGATACGAGGATCCGAAAAGGGCAGTAAGAAGCGATATGCAGGTGTGGTCGCCGACGGTGATCGGCATCGCCTGGTGTTTAAGGGTCTGGAAACGGTGCGCAGTGATTGGAGCCCCTTGGCGAGGGAATTTCAGCAGGTACTCTACCAAAAAATATTCTTTGGAGAGCCTTATCTTGAGTACATATTGGAGCAGGTGAGTTCGGTTAAAACTGTCGCACTGAGCAAGTTAACATTGAAAAAACGGGTTCGACGACAACTGGACGACTACCAAAAAAATGTACCGCCTCATGTTCGCGCCGCTCGAATCGCAGATCAGATCCGCGAAGATCGAGGATTGCCGAAGCTTTATCAGACAGGGGGGTGGATAGAATATGTGATGACGACTCAAGGGGCTGAACCCGCTGCTTACACGAGTTCAGCCATCGATCATGATTTTTATATTGAACGCCAATTGGCGCCTGTTGCAGACGCCATATTGTGTTTTCTCGACAATTCTCTCGCTCAAATTTTAGATAAGCAAATGGCGTTATTTTAGAGCCTGGGTTTCTTCTCTTGTGAGTCTCGCTCCGAACTGAGAAACGAGTTTCGCAGCCACTCGATTCGAGAGTGTCGCGGCTTCTTCAAAGGATTGGCCCTGGCTGATGGCGGCCAAGAAAGTTCCGGCGAAAATGTCACCAGCGCCTGTTGTATCAACGGCTTTAATTGGCGTACCGGCGATCTGCGCTTCAACCTTACCATCCCAGGTTAGTGATCCTGCCTTTCCCATGGTCATCACGGCCATCTGGGAAACGGTTTTGAGTTTGCCAAAAGCCTCCGTCGGGGTTTTGCTTGCAGTCCAGATCATGGCTTCTTCTTCGTTGCAGAAAACTAAATCAATGCCGTGTTCTGCAAACTCGTCGAATCCTGCTTTAAAATGTTCGACGATTGCTGGGTCAGAGAGTGTCAAGCTGACCTTAACACCTGCCTGACGAGCAACGTCCTGGGCGCGTCTGGCGGCCGCCATAGCGGTAGGCGAGGTGACAAGGTAACCTTCGATGTAGAGATACTTGGAATCCTTCAAAGCTGCCTCATTGAGCTCGGCAGTGGATAGGTTCTCGCTGATACCCAAGTGAGTGGTCATGCTGCGTTCTGCGTCAGATGTCACCATCGAAATGCATTGACCCGAATCGCCGTCTTCTCGGCCGCTATCTAAATTGGTTGTGACTCCGGCTGCTTTTAAATCAGCCATAAAGAAATCGCCGGTCGCATCACTCGCAACTTTGCAGCTGTAAAAACTTTTGGCATCAAAATGTGCAACTGCCACCATGGTGTTGGCCGCCGATCCGCCGCCGCATTGTTCAACCGCCTGGTGGTTGTGTTTTTCTTCGAGTAGATGAATCAGTTCATGACGTCGATCGGCATCGATGAGTGTCATTACGCCCTTCTCTAGCCCTGCTTCTTCGAGGAAGGCTTCTGTCACTTCATACTCCGTGTCGACCAGTGCATTACCGATGCCATATACATCAAATTGACTCATAGGAACTCCGTTTAAAGTATTTTTTGAAAAGTGTTTTTTGCCGCGGTCAGGGTTTGCTCAATTTCGGCGTCTCCGTGAGCGCTTGAAATAAAACCCGCCTCAAAAGGAGACGGTGCAAGATTAATACCTTCGCTGAGCATACCGTTGAAAAAGCGATTGAATAGGTCGGTGTCTGCATTCATAACTTGATCAAAGTTAGTCACGGGATCAGCGCTGCTGAAAAAGAAACCAAACATTCCGCCGACCTGATTGGTGCTGAACGGCACGCCAAACTCAGAAGCGACAGTTCTAAGTCCAGCGACAAGTGTTGCGGCGTTGTTGCTTAAGTCTTCAAAAAACCTTGGCGCTTCGATGAGCTCGAGTGTGGCAAGCCCCGCAGTCATCGCGATCGGATTTCCTGAAAGGGTGCCAGCCTGATAAACGCCGCCGAGAGGCGCGACAACAGACATGATTTCGCGCTTGCCGCCGAATGCGCCAACGGGCATGCCGCCGCCAATAACCTTACCTAGGGTGGTAAGGTCAGCATCGACTCCATAAACACTTTGAGCGCCGCCTAGACCGACCCGGAACCCAGTCATTACCTCGTCGAAAATCAGAACGATACCATTCTCAGTACAGACTTCGCGTAGACATTCGAGAAACCCCTCAACCGGTGGAATACAACCCATGTTGCCGGCGACAGGTTCTACGATAATAGCGGCGACTTCTGAGCCTATATTGCCAACCGCCTGTCTGACCGCATCGATGTCGTTATACGCTAGTGTAACGGTATGTTGTGCGACGCTGGCAGGCACGCCTAATGAGTCGGGTTCTCCGAGAGTGAGTGCGCCGGAACCTGCTTTGACGAGAAGTGCGTCACTGTGGCCGTGATAACAGCCTTCAAACTTGATGATCTTGTCGCGACCGGTAAAACCCCTGGCGACTCTGATGGCGCTCATGGTCGCCTCGGTACCGGAGCTCACCATACGCATCATTTCCATGGCTGGCATATGTTGCTGGATCTTGGTCGCCAAAACCGTTTCGATTTCGGTTGGGGCGCCAAAGGACAAACCGTTAGCTAAGGCTTCTGTGATTTTTCGAAGCACTTCGGGGTGGGCGTGGCCGGTAATCATAGGCCCCCATGAGCCGACATAATCAATATAACGATTGTCGTCGACGTCGATTATGTATGCGCCGCTGGCCTTTTTGATGAAGAGCGGCTGTCCGCCCACACGTTGGAAGGCGCGTACCGGTGAATTGACGCCGCCGGGCAAGATGCTCTGAGCGTCTTGAAATAAGCTAGATGAACGAGACATAGATTCTGGTTATAGGAAATAGGATGCGCATTCAATCATTCATGGCCCATCGATTCAAATGGGAGTTGGGGCTAACAGCAGATCTAGGCCTGATAGTAGGATTCTATGTCCTGTCTGGTGATGATGCCGACCACCGAATCGATCATGGGAGCGCTGATCCGATTTACATATAAACTTTCGTGGCCGGTTTCGTTCATGACATCCAGAGCTTCTTTTAAAGTTGCTTGTAACATGATTGAGGTCACGTCCTTTCGGGTCGCGGGGATTTCCTTCAGATTCACCCTTTCCGGTTTGCTATTTTCGAGGTAGGCGGTCACATCCAGGGTAGGCAATATAAATTCAGGTTTCCGTTCTTCCACATCGACCAGCAACCAGGTCGGTTTCTGGTTAATCTTGGCACGTACGGTATCTATATCGAGGTCAACCGCGACTCGTTCAAAGCTGCGAGACATGATGGAAGCAACGGATGCTCGATTCAGATGCATGCTCAGTGGATTCTGACGATGTTCCAGTCCGAGGTATTCCATTTGGGTGATGAAGATCGACTTAACGCCAAAAATTTGGCTAGCGGTCAGGTTGGCGATGATAATGACCATCATTGCAGGCAGCGCAATGGCCGTGTTTTGAGTAAGTTCGATCACGGCAAGTAGTGCCGCGAGAGGTGCTTGCAAGACAGCACCCATCATTGCACCCATCCCAATGACCACATAAAAGCCGGAAGATGAAGCTAGGTTTGGGTAGGCCAAATCGCCGATGTAGGCAAGCACCCCGCCAGCTGTGGCGCCTATAAATAGAGTCGGTCCGATCACACCAACAGGCATACCCATGCCTATGGCCGTTGCGCTGGCGAGAATTTTTAGTGCGCAAACCAGTATGAGCAAGGTGATGAATATTTCGTCATTCAGGGCCGAGTTTACGGTGTCGTAGCCAACTCCAAGTATTTCGGGACTGATGATTGCCAACAGTCCAGTGATAAAACCTGTGCAGACAAATCGTAACCAGAACTGCGGTGGTGCAATTCGATGCAGGTACTCGATCAGTCGAACAAAGATCGCGGCAATGA
>JBLHQQ010000244.1:0-5059 GCA_047625245.1 Candidatus Azotimanducaceae bacterium | reverse complement strand
CCAATGTCACGATATAGACGATTGGTGTGGTGAGTATTTTCTCTCCGGATTGGTTGTATCGACTCCACTGTCCCGCCACATGTAACTTGTTGGGGGACTTGTGTAAGAAATGCTTGTAGTCCCATTCCGAATGGTCCCAGCCCGACGCAATGGTTGGGCCATAGTCAAAATTTGCAACGTAACTGGCTTTATCAGACAGAACCCGAATTGGACCAAAGGGGGAGGGCCGTACGTGGGGAAAGTGAAGGCTACCGGCCCAGACTTCAGCGTCCCGAGTGTTAAATGTTGTGATGAAATTATCAACGGCTTCAAGGCCGATGCTTTCCAGATTGTCCACCTTCACTTTCTCCTTTTGTTTATTCGCCTTGCTTGATAAGTCCAGATTAATCGAAAATGGGTGGGCGGTCTGGGTTTTGTGAATATTCAGCGGCGAGGTGAATATGTTTTTCTATGACTCGGCCGGTTGAGAGCGGCGGTAGGTTGTCTAATGCAAAGTAGCGGGCGTCGAGAGTTTCCATGCCTGGAGCGAGAGCAACAGAATCTGTTTGTAGACATAAAAAAAACAATTTATAAAAATCCCAACATCCATATCGTATTAGTGCCGCGCTTTGTGCACGAGGCCTTAGAGGCGCTCTGCTTTGACTTGAATATTGGCTTCTTCGGAAATTTCCTTTTCAATATTCTCAGCGGGGCTAATACATACATCGGCGTGACCCCCAGGCAGGGTCCAGAGGCCGTCGAGTTTCTCCCGGACCAACAAAATTTGATTCGACTGAGTGGGATTCGACCAAGGTTACTTAGCATTTCATTCGAGATATTCAGAATGTCCTGGTAGCGTTCCTTATCAAAGTCACTCTCACCAAAGTACAGTCCATTACTAGCGATTGCTTGCAGTCTTTTGGCCCAGGTGAGCCATTGATCTTCCATCGTTCGGTAGACTCTTATTTAGGTGCGATGGAGTATGGCTTCGCCAATGATCACTTTTCAATGGCTTAGAGTGGTGCGGCTCGAGTGCGCTAAGAGTGAATGGATGCGAATAAGATGTTAACTTTATGTCCGAATGATTGACCCTATAGCGGAACCGAAAAAGATCTGGAACCAGAACGATGCTGAATGAAATCACCAATTATTACCAAATGACGGATGCGGTGGGGACTTCTGGCCAACCGACCGAAGCGCAGTTCAAAGATATCGCCGAGGCCGGGTTCAAAGTGGTGATTAATTTGGCGATGCCCGATGATAGTAACGCTCTCGCCAATGAGGGCAGTATCGTGAGCCATCTTGGAATGACCTATGTGCACATTCCAGTGCCCTGGGAGACACCGAAACTGAGCCATCTGAATCGGTTTATTGGCATCATGAAATCATTAGAACCGGATAAGGTGTGGGTCCACTGCGTGGTCAATGCTAGGGTCTCGGCTTTTAACTATCACTACTTGAAGTCTCGACTGTGTCTGCCAGAAAGTGACTGCAGATCACCTCTGTTGGAAAAGTGGGTGCCTCAAATGGAACCCGCATGGCAGCAATTTTTGGCGATTCCAGCTGATCAAATCTCGTCTATTGAACACAAGACCATTCGGAGTTGTTTATGAAGAAAGTTATCTGGGTGATTGTGCTTGTTGCGATGGTCGGTGTTGGTCTGTGGCTTGCAAATCGGAGCCCGGAAGCTGAATCCATAGCAAAGATTGCAAGTGACGAGACGCTCATCATGACAGAGCAAGGGAAAGTCATTGGCTATCTCGAACCCAATGGAAGCTCTGCCTGGCTCGGTGTTCCTTTTGCTTCGCCACCAATTGGAAATAATCGCTGGCGCGCACCCCAGCCCCCTGAAAGTTGGGATGGGCAACTAGAGGCGTTGAGGTATGCAAGTGTATGCCCACAAATAGGTAATGGTCTTTCCGGCTCGAAACAAGAAGAGATTGGCAATCCGGTTGGCGATGAAGACTGTTTGTACCTGAATATCTGGCGACCAACTGGAGCAAAGCCCGGCACACTTCCCGTGATGCTCTGGATCCATGGCGGCGGTAACAGCATCGGTCATGGCGGTAGTCCAACTTATCAAGGAGCCAATCTAGCAGAGACCCACAATGTTGTTGTGGTCACAATCAACTATCGGTTGGGGCCAATGGGTTGGTTCACTCATCCTGCACTGCGCAGCGAGTTGGGCTCACCAGCAGATCACTCGGGTAACTATGGGACTCTGGATATCGTTCGTGCACTTGAGTGGGCGAAAAGTAATATAAATCGTTTTGGCGGTAACGCAGATAATGTCACGGTGTTTGGTGAATCGGCTGGTGGCGTCAACGTGCTGACGATGATGGCGTCACCCCTGGCGGCTGGTCTCTACCACAAAGCCATTGTTCAAAGCGGCGGTTTCTTTGTCAGTTCGATGGCGGAGGCGGAAAATTATTCCGACGCGGCAACTCCGGGCCATGCCTTTAGCTCTGCGGAGATCGTCAATCTGCTGTTGGTTCGATCCGGCCGCGCGGTTGATCGGGGTGACGCTCGGCGCCAACAGGACGAAATGGCCGCGGCGGATATAGTTGACCTCCTTCGCTCCCAATCCGCGGGTGAATTATTAACGCTATATTCGGGCTCCGCCGGTGTAATGTTAGATGCTCCAGCAGTATTTGGAGATGGGTATGTGTTGTCGGAAGGGTTCAAAGCAGCGGAGCTATTTACCGATGCTAATAACTACAACGTAACACCCGTAATGTTGGGCACAAATCGTGACGAAGTGAAGTTGTTCATGATGCTTTCTGGTGAAGAAACGAAATCGATTTTTGGTATTCCCTATGGTTTAAAGGATGTTGATGCCTACAACCGGGATGCACGGTATGGGAGTGATGCCTGGAAAGCTGGGGGTGTTGACAGCATAGCGACGGCACTTACCAACGCTCAATCAGAGCCGGTATTCGCTTACCGATTTGACTGGGACGAAGAGAAGTCAGTGTTTGGGTTCGATCTGGCGTCTGTCTTGGGTGCCGGTCACGGTATGGAGATTGGCTTTATCTTTGGTAACTTCGAAGGGTTTGGCCTAGACATTTACGGCGAAGAGGGCAAGCCGTATCGTGATGAGTTGTCAAACAGCATGATGTCTTATTGGGCGGAATTTGCTTATAGCGGTAATCCTGGGACTGGCCGCCCAGGAAAGGGCCGCCCAGGAGAGGACCGGAGCGGCAGCGAGGTTGAGTGGCAGTCCTGGGATAATACCGAAGGTGCGAAGCGACTGATGGTGCTAGACACAACTCGCGATGCTGGCATCAGAATGACCGATGAGCTGGTGACAATTGTGGGTCTCAAGGCAGCCTTGGTGAAGGATGAAACTTTTGCAACGCTCGCTGATAAATGTGCTTTTTACGGACGTGCATTTGGAAACACCGATGATACCGAGTACCAGTCCCTCGGTTGTGAGGGTTAGAATTTGAAAAGCCTTTGCGTCTATTGTGGCGCGAGTACTGGAGACTCGCCAGCTTTTGTCTCGCTAGCAAAAGCCCTTGGCACAACTCTAGCTAAACAAAACATTAGGTTGGTCTACGGCGGTGGCAGTGTCGGTCTGATGGGGATCATTGCCGATGCGGCGCTAGCAGCAAAGGGCCAAGTACTTGGCGTCATTCCCGAATCTTTGCGTGAAAAAGAAGTGCACCACAACGGCCTGACAGAATTGGTCATCGTTAACTCCATGCATGAGCGAAAAGCCCTGATGATAGAATCTTCTGATGGGTTTATCGCCCTTCCTGGTGGCTTCGGTACTCTAGATGAGCTTTTTGAGACACTAACCTGGGCCCAACTTGGGTACCATCAAAAACCTATTGGTGTCCTCAATCCCGATGGCTATTTTGATATGTTGCTGGCGTTTCTGAAAGTCGCTACTGAACACAAACTGATTAAGCAAGGTCACCTTGAAACGTTACTGGTTGACCAGAGCATTGATCGACTTCTGACTAGAATGATGGGATATCAAGCTCCGCAGTTGGCGAAGTGGTAGTTAGAAAGAATGGTGCTCAAAGTCTGGTGATTAAAGAGAACTTTTGATTTTTATCGAGACATCACTGCTATCGACTTCAGCTTCATCCTGATTGGTTAGTGGGAAGGCGAAGTCGATGTGAATCACCCTGGCCGAATCTGATTTGCTTGAGGCCAATCTAATCCCAAAGCCAGCGCTCGCGAGAAAATCATCTTCAAAACCTTCGTCAACTGCCGGGTCCCAAGCTCTGCCAATGTCGATAAACACGGCGAAGCCCAGATAAGCCAGGTTGAGTAGATGGTAATTTGTGTATTGCCGTTCCTCAAGGGTCAATACAACGCGGCGGTCACCCGATTGTAGGCGCCGATCAAAGCCACGGACGCCGTTCTCGCCTCCCAACAAGATCTGTCTGTGGCTGTCTAGATTTTTTGACCAGGTCATACTGAGCTCAGCAAAAAATGATCGATGAGTTGTCTGACTGCGGAAGTAAGTCAGGTTGTAGTCGACAATGATATCCTCGGAGCGACTGGTGTCGTAGTTGTGCAACCCTTCCCAGCTGATTCGATGGCGAAGTAATATCCTTTTACTGTAGTGCAAGGTGTCTGCAAAAGAGCCGCTATATACCAGACGGTCTTGGTCAGATCCTAAACTTTCCGCAGCGTAGCCAAGGTTTATTCTGAAGGTATAACCAAGGTGAAGGTCTTCAGTGCGATTGATTTGGTCAAGATTGAGGGCAGTGGTGTAATTATCCTCCACCCGCTCAAGATTAATATACGGGTAGGAGAGTTCTTTCTCGATAGGTAATGTGGCAGGCGGTGGAAGGTCTATCGCGGGCTCGAAACGATCTTCTCTATAGCGATAGCCAAAGCTCCAACGATTAACCATGCCATCGACCAATCCCCGCGAGACGCCATAGAAGATGCTCATTTCATCGAGATTATGTCGCACCTCGGTCGTGTCTTCTCCCCTAAAGTATTGCGTATCTATTCTTTCAGCCTGATTAACTGCCACACCCCAGGCACGCCGCGCATCTAACGCATAGAACGGCAAAAAAATCTGACCCGAATAGAGATCGCCATCATCGCTATCTTG
>JBLHQQ010000243.1:0-5061 GCA_047625245.1 Candidatus Azotimanducaceae bacterium | reverse complement strand
GATGAAATTCGTTTTGCTGAAGATTTTGACCATGTAGTACTATCGGTGACCTTCAATGAAGGCATGGGTCAGTTTCTAATGCGCAATACGCGTTTCTGGGTGGTGCGCCCTCAGTTTAGTCTGCGCGGCGTCTCAGGTCTTGGCACGTTACTGTCGGGATCCTATATAGAGATAGATCCGGGTCCAGGGTCACCCCAGAATCATTTTGTTGGGCTTGAAGAAACCCCGCTCATTACGCGCGATGATGCGGGTACCAAGATTACCCTTGTGAGTAATGACCTGGGCTCCCTAGCAGGTGGTTCACCCATCTATTATCAGGGCTTGTTTGCCGGCGAAGTGTTGGGCTACGAATTGGGTTCCGATGCAGAAAGTATCTATATCCACGCGTTTGTTCGTGACCCTTATGATCAACTAGTACGAGGCAATAGTCGGTTTTGGAACGTCAGCGGTCTCGATGTTTCAATGGGAGCTGATGGTGTAGAAATCAAAACGGCCTCGGTTCAAGCGTTGATGTTCGGCGGTATTTCCTTTGAGACGCCAGCGACGCTCGAGCCTGCGAGATCCGAAATTGAAAACCTAATCTTTACCCTCTATCCCAATCACGATGTAATTGATGAAGAGGCTTACACACGCAAGCTGCGATTCGTGATGTATTTCAACAGTTCTGTGCGGGGTTTAAGTGCCGGCGCACCACTCGAGTTTAAAGGTATTCGGATTGGTAGCGTGTTGGATGTGAAGCTCGAATATAATCCAGATGACACATCCTTTCGAATTCCCGTGCTGGTCGAGATTGAGCCGGATCGAATTGTGGATCGCAGGGCCGATGTTGATACTTCTGCTGGGAACATGTTGCAAACCCTGGTCGAGCAAGGCCTGCGGGCGAGATTGTCGACGGGGAGTTTGCTGACAGGCCAATTGTACGTAGAGCTGAATATGTACCCAGGTACCGAGGAGATTTATCTCGGTGATGACAGTGCGCCTCATCCTGAGCTACCAACAATACCCGGTGCCTTCGCTGCGATGACCGAATCGATTCAAAACTTCGTCTCTAAACTTGAGACCGTTGACGTTGAAGAGATGGGGAACGACATTCTCGGTATTTTGGATGGTGCCAACGAACTCCTTAATACAGCGGAAAATGAGCAAACCGTTACCGACCTGCAAGCATCTATGCGCGCGCTTAAAAACATCCTACGTAATATTGAGTCTGCGGACCTTGAGCAGACCATTAAATCAGCGAACAAGGTGCTCGGTAACGTCAACAACACGCTGACGATGATCGATGGTGTCTTAACGCCTAACTCGCCATTGCAATACAACATTATTCAGGTGACCAGCGAGCTTGAAGAAACAGCACGGGCATTGCGCTCTTTAGTACAGATGTTGGAGCGTCAACCACGGGCCATTATCTTCGGCCGCGGCGCTGAAGAGGGCGACAAAAATGAAAAGTAAAGGCTTTGCGTTACTCCTTGGTTTGATTCTTCTCTCAGGTTGCGGCGGAGTGCCAATAGGGATTAGTTACTATGTCATTGATCCAGTCACCATGCCCGCTGTTGCCAATTTTGGCTCCCGGAGCGTGCAGATTCTGGACTTGAAACTGCCACAATATTTGGAACGTTTTCAAATTGCGCGCAGAGAAGGTAGCAACAGGTTAACTTTTTCTGCTAACCAGCAATGGGGTGAGAACCTACGCAAAAATCTTTATCGCACCATGACTCGAAACTTGGCAGAGCTCCTCGGTACTGCTGATGTAGGCACTGCGATCAATCGATCATTCGCCACGCCGGACTATGTATTGCGTGTGAGTATTGAAGCGTTTGAACAGGGCTCGGGTGGCCGAGTGCATTTGGCCGCGAGATACCAGGTCAGTAATGGTGCTGGAAAGTTATTAACCACCAAGCATTTTAGTTCGTCTGTGGATCGAGATAGCGGTGATCGCTATGGCGACATGGTGGCTGATCTGCAGGCAGTTTATGCAGAATTATCGCGAGAGATCGCTGTTAGTCTCCAGCAGCTGGAAGAACAACATGCAGGCTGAGGCAGCGATTGGTGCAATTTTGCTACTGGCGAGCATTTTTACCAGCGCTGCAGAAATGCACATTGCCGAGGCATCTGGGCAAGAGTTGATGCAACAAGTGTATGACACTCACAAACAGTATCCCTATGTGTATGAAGAACAATCTATGGTGCTGATTGATCGCGAGGGTAACCGTGAAACTCGCAAAGTTAAACTCTACTTACGCGTTGAAGCGAACTTGCGGCAGAGACTATTATTGCTGTTTGATTCTCCAAAAGATGTCAAAGGCGTAGCCGTACTGGCGGAGCGCAATGCTGAAGGTAAAACCCGACAAGCAATTTATCTACCTGCGTTGGGTAGTGGAATGATTGAAAACTCAGGCGAATCAGGTGATGGCAATTTTTTGGGTACAGACTTTTCTGTTGAAAATTTGACCGGTGAGCGCCTTGAAGACTATGAGTACCGCCGCCGACGCGACGAGCTGATTAACAACAAGATGTATTCTGTAATCGATGTGTTTGGCAAGCAACCTGAAGCAGATCAGGCTGCTTTGCGGCGGCATTATATTTCTCAGGAAAACCTTTACCTGACGCGAACAGACTATTTTGACGATTTAGGCAGAGTTCGTAAGCGTCAGAGTTCTCATGATATGACGCAGGTGCTCGGCGATATGTGGCGTGCGAATATGCTGCTAATGGAAAATTTGCAGAACGATCACAAGACTTTGATCAAAATCGATCGGCG
The DNA here is from genome assembly GCA_047625245.1 of Candidatus Azotimanducaceae bacterium. Classification (GTDB taxonomy): domain Bacteria; phylum Pseudomonadota; class Gammaproteobacteria; order Pseudomonadales; family Azotimanducaceae; genus JAHRVQ01. The sequence goes on along the minus strand of JBLHQQ010000243.1, from coordinate 2,300 downwards.
AGTTTTTTCAAAAGACTATGTGCCGAATGAGGTTTTCACGACGGAATATCTCTACGCTTATAGCCATGCTGAAGGTCTGATTTCCGATAATCTGCCGGATGAGGCCGCTGAGGCAGAGCTTATGGGAGAGCCGGCACCATGATCGCATCTATGTATCTGTTAGGTGCTCGCCATCGAGCCATTGTGATTTCAATCATCGCGTTGATCACGGTGATTGCCAGCGTTGGATTAACGCGGCTCAATATTGATACGAGTTTTGACAGCTTAATACCCAGTGATGACCCGGCCCGGATTGTTTACCAACGTGTCATGGGTGAATTTGGTTCTGATAATAAGACCATTATCTACATTGAAGACGAAGCGCTGTGGACTACAGAGAAGCTCAGTGCACTGGAATCTTTGCACGCCCAACTGAAACGTATTGAGCATATTAGTCGTGTCGATAGCCTATTTAGTCTGCGCACCATAAGAGGTCGGACTACGGGTGGTGAAACGACGGTAAAGGCGGAAGCCGTTATGGACCGCGTACCACAAACTCCAGCGGCAGTCTTAGCGGCGAAACGTAGAGCTCTGAGTAATCCGCTTTATGTCGGTAATTTGTTCTCGGAAAACGGCCGTGTGACGGCAATGATTCTGACGGTTGAAGAGAGTGAGGACGAAGAGGGTTTTAACGACCAAGTTTATGCGGATATTAAGACTTCCCTTGATGCGCACGACAATGAGTTCGGTCGTTTGTTCCAGGTAGGTCCGCCACGGGTGAGTGCGGAAATCCGTACCAGCCTCGTTGAGGATTTTACGATACTCGGGCCGCTGTCGGCGTTTGTTCTGATCGCATCCATTTTGTTTTTTATGCGCAGTCCACTGGCGGCTGCTGTGCCGATCATTACCTCGGCGCTGACTATAGTGTGGACATTCGGTTTTTTGGGCTGGGTTGGTACCCCGCTCAACATATTGAGTGCCATGATACCATCTTTGATTATCGTCATCGGCTCAACTGAAGACACTCACATTATGTCGGCGTTCTTTCGTGGTCTTGCTCTAGGTGATAAACGAGAGGTGGGGAGCTCGGAGACAGTAGAGAGCGATCCCCGCCATCGTGCCATTCGCTATATGGCAAACCATACCGGACTGCCTTTGCTCCTAACCGTACTGACGACAGCGCTCGGTTTTGCAGCCAATTTATTTAGTTCAATCGGCTTGATTCAGGATTTCGCTCTGGCTTCAACCTTCGCCATTGTTGCGAACGGTATTATTACCATATTGGTTGTGCCGTTTCTGTTGGCACAGTTTGGTCCAGCCAAACTAACCAGTGATATCGAGCGAGAGAAGATTTACACCAACAATTTGCCCGACCGTATTATTGCCGCTTTCAGAATTTCTCAAGATCGGTTTCCCATCTATACCTTAAGTTTGACGGCTATCCTGTGTGTCTTCTTTACTTATCAAGCGTCACACCTGTATGTCACGAACGATCCGATGTCGTACTTTCCTGAGGATCGACCCCTTGTACAAGAAACCCAGCAGATTCACGAGGAGCTAGCGGGTATTAAAGTGTTCTTTATTTCCCTCGAATCGGCGACCAACAAAGCTTTTCTAGAACCGACCAATCTGCTCAAGTTAGAAAAGATTCAGAATTTCATGCGCAAGCAGGAAGTGTTCGATAACAGCCTGTCACTGGCGGATCACTTGATGTATGTGAATCGTGAAATTCAGGGTGAATTCGCTCAACTAAGCCTGCCGAAATCCCGGCAGATGGTGGCGCAGTATTTGTTGTTCTTTCATCGTAGTGAGCTTGAAAACTATGTGAGCCACGACTTCCGACAGGCCAATATTGTGGTTAGGCACAACATCAATGATTCCCATACGCTGAATAAATACATCGAGGAGTTAAATGAAGCGGTGAAACAGATTGCGGGACCTGAATTTGAAGCCAATATTATTGGTGAAAACCTCATGGTGAATCAGGCGGCAGAAGATCTGATGATTTCTCAGATCAAGGCACTCGGTCTGTTGTTGGCGCTGATCTTTGTTTTGATGTCGATTATGTTCACTTCCTTCAAAGGGGGGGCGATTGCGATGATCCCATCCATGATTCCCATCATGTTGATGTTTGGCATTATGGGCTTTCTGGGGATACCGTTGAACCCTGGCACTGCCATGGTCGCAGTGATTGCTGTGGGGATTGCGATTGATGGCACCATTCACCTATTGGCACGCTATAACGAACTGTGCCGATCGACCGCAGACTACAAAAGTGCAGTCAATCAGGCCGTCAAAGACGTGGCAACACCACTTATCGT
>JBLHQQ010000242.1:0-5070 GCA_047625245.1 Candidatus Azotimanducaceae bacterium | reverse complement strand
TTTCTGGGTTCGAATTGAATCTACTGGATACTGCTTTTGAGTCTTCAGTTGAAGACTATTCGGTCAATGAAGATGTGTATGCCGGCTATGTAATGGCGGTCTACGAATTAGATAATCTTACTGTGACGGGTGGTGTTCGTCTTGAACGTACTGAGAATGAAATGAACGGTAATCTCGTAGAATTAGTTGAAGAGGACGGTACACGAAATGGTGTTGTTCTCACCGCAGACACCATATTCACGACCCAACGGTCCTTCGACAATGAGTACACCGATGTGCTGCCGAGTTTGAGTCTTAGGTACAACGCGGGAAGTGATGTCGTGTTAAGAGGCGGATTCTTCAAAAGTGTTGTTCGACCAGGCATTAGCCAATTAGCACCTCGCTTTATTGTTGAGGAGGCGGATGATGGCGAACGAGAAGGGGAGTTTGGCAATCCAGAATTGGATCCGCTTTCGGCCTGGAACTATGACCTGAGTGCCGAATGGTACTTCGCGCCTGAAGCTGTCGTGCAGTTGGGTGTCTTCTACAAAGAAATAGACGACTTTATTGTGAAAGCTGAGTTTGACTCAGGAGATGCGCCTTTCAATGGTGTATTTAATGGTATCGCCTTCGATGAAGCGTTGATTCCTTTGAATGGTAATGAAGCGAAGGTGTTCGGATTAGAAATTGCTTACCAACAGGCATTGACACAATTGCCAGGGCCATTTGATGGTTTGTTGCTCAGCGCTAATTACACTTACACTGATACTGATGCGACTATTGGTGGTCGTAAAATTCCGTTACCGGCGGCAAGTAAGCACAACTACAACGCTATGCTTGGTTATGAAAAGGGTCCATTTAGTATTCGTTTGAGTGCAACTTATCGAGACGAGTATTTAGATGAACTTGGCGGCAGTGCCGATGAGGATCGATACGTTAAAGATCACCTTCAGGTCGACCTGTCATCAAGCCTAAGAGTGACAGACAACGTCCGTGTCTACGCCCAGTTTGTTAATCTAAACGACGAACCTTATGTCGCATTTCAGAAAGGACCAAATGATGATCGCTTGTTGCAGTATGAGGAGTACTCCTGGACGGCGAAGCTCGGCATTCAGGCGACTTTTAAATGATGCGCCTGTTACCGATCCACGTATTGAGATTTCCTACAGTGCTTCTGGCTATGCTTTTCGTCGCCAGTTGCGCTAGCCAACCGCCCAACGTCGTTTCAGATCTTCCTCGTGTGCAACAGGCATTCGCGCAGAAGATTCAAGCGATCGACCCAGGGGCTCTCGGACAAGAGTTAGTAGAAGACCACACGCGAGAGACCTTTCTCTACCCTGATGCTGAGGTCGTGCCGACCGTCGTTGCATCTGTTGAAACGGTACCGGTAACTTCCACAGATGATGCGGCGGATGATCCAGCGATTTGGATCCATCCAACACACCCTTTGAAGAGTTTAATCCTGGCGACCGACAAGAAAGCCGGGGTAGGTGTTTATGATCTAGCTGGCCAGCAGGTGCAATTTGTGCCTGCAGGATTACCAAATAATATTGATGTGCGACAGGGTTTGAGCGTTGGTTACTGGCAGGGTGACCTCGCGCTCACGAGCAATCGGGCGGATAACACGGTCACGGTTTTTTCTGTTGACGCAACAGGTGCAAAGATTATTGGCGGGTTTCCGGTAGATGTTGAACCTTACGGCATTTGTATGGGGATTTTGTCTGGTAAGCCCTACGGTTTTGTGACTTACAAAAATGGCCGAATAGAAGCCTACCGGTTTGATGCGATTGCGCCCGAGGTGATCGTGAGCAGTGCCGGTGTGCTTGATTTAGAGACTCAGCTTGAAGGCTGCGTGCATCACGATCAAAGCAATACCTTGTTCATTGGAGAGGAGGAGGCTGGAATCTGGCGTTTAGATACGGTTGCGACTTTGAACGTTTTTAGTACTCCTGCTAGTGTTGATGCGATTGGTGCGCCAACAGGGCTGGTTGCGGACGTTGAGGGGTTAGCGTTCTATGTGAAAGACGATTTGGAATATCTGATTGCATCCTCTCAGGGTAATGATAGCTACGCTGTTTATGACGGTAGAGCGCCGTATGCTTTCCGCGGTCGATTTAGGATCACCACCGGTGATGGGATTGATGGCGTTCAGGAAACTGACGGTCTAGAAGTTTCTGGTGCAGCATTCGGTCGCGTCTTTCCCCATGGCTTTCTTGTTGTACAGGACGGGTTTAACGCACCATTCGGCGATAGTCAGAATTTTAAAGTGATCGATTGGCGTGAAATTGAAGCTGTCTTAGGACTGCCCTGATTCATTCAGGGCACTTGCCGATATGACTGATCCAGATCCAATTCAAAAAATCGTTGATCACATCGAAGCGCAGCCATCGCCAATTAAAACTGTGACGGCTATTCGATCCTAAAACAGGTTTGGATTAACAAGCCTGAGTTCCGCTGTCCGTTTGAAAAACTTCTCAGTGATCAATTCAACTCGTTATCAACCATTGGATCAGCACAGACAACTTGTTAAACCAGACTATTGCCTAAGAATTGTTCGCCAGGCAACGCTGGAAACCTCAGGAAAATTAGATAATGAACCAGCAAATTATCTCAGTAGGCTGCGGCCTAGCCCGGTAGCTTTCGAGGCAAAACAAGTCGCTTAGTTGAGTGTCCACTGAAAGCGGGCAAGATCAGTCCGCTGTACAGCTGATCTGATTAGCGAAAAGCCTACACCGATCATTTGACATTGCTAACGGGAAATACAGAATGCGCCCATGCTGATTTCGAAGTTCACCACCCGATACTGGTTGCACACCAGCAGCTGTGCACGTCATGGTATTGCTTTCGCACGAAGAGTTTCGCCAATGGTCGACGCCCCAGGTCCACTGTTAACTCCATAAACCTGAGGCGGCACTACCTTATCAAATCGTTTAGGAACACTGGCCGCGATTTCAGGCAGAATTAGGAAGCAAGGGAAAACATTTGCCTAAATTCGTCACCCAGGAGTTTGAGGAGTATCTCAAATGTGGGAGATTGGAGCATGGTTTTCTGCGAGTACAATGCGATTCATGCCATCATGAAAAACTAGTCGCTTTCGGTTGTAAATGTCGCGGCTTCTGTCGGGTACGCCCAGTCCATCTTGCGGAGCACGGCGTATGGTAGATAGTGCTGCTCACCTGGATGACGAGGTTTTGCCAGAGAAACCCATTCGGCAACGGGTGTTGAGTGTTCCCTTCCAGCTGCGTTTTCTGTTTGCGACCCAACCTGAAGTGATGAGTAAAGTGCTTGCCATTGTTCACTGGGTCATCAGCACTTTCCTTACCAAGCGAGCAGGCCTGACTGTCAAGTCTGGTGCGCAGACAGGCGTTGTGACACTAATATAGTGCTTTGGAAGGAACATAAAAGGGGTCAGGAACATAAAAGGGGTCAGGTTCATTTTTTATTTGGTTCGATTTATACATAAATTGAATCTGACCCCTTTCCTCTTTCCTGTTACTTTCCTGTTATTCGGCCGTTGTGCCTTTTAATTGAGTTGAGTCATATCGGCTTTTGGACCAGTTTTTAATGACGGTTTGTCTCAGTTTGCCCGAATCAAAGAATGAATGCGAAGGGTAGGCGAGCCGATAGCAGACGGTAAATAGCGCAGCCGACGGAGGCGCATGACGGGTCTGATCGGCTCAAAAGTCGAGTCGGGTTGTGATCAAAAGTCAAAGCGGCCGCCCTAGAATATTATTCCCAGGGCGGCGTCAAGTTATCGCTTATTCTGCTGCGGCAGCGTAGTAGGTTTCACACTGCATGGCCCAGCCGTGTTGATACTCACGGGTTCCCTCAAGATCCTTGAGTACGGCGGAAAACCAATCTTGTGTGCGGTCGTCCATTGCAGCACCTAGGGCGGCTGCATCGGGTGAACCTAACGACACCATAACTTGCCCAGCGCGTCGGCCTGTATCGGCGATAAAGACTTGTAAGCTCAGATCGTGGCCATGGTCTTTCAGGGCGATCAGCATATTATCGAGCGCGTCCAGGTAACTGCCGACGTTATTGGTTTTGACGATGATGTTCCAGAAGTAACCTTTCTCAGATGTGGTCGCAGCAGCTCTTACAATCCGCCAGTTGTCCCATTCTCGAATGGTGCGGACAACTTTGTTTTTGGCGATTTCTGCAACCACCGCGGGATCGGTATTATCTGCCGCCCAAGCTGATTTTTGAGAATCCCAAAAGCTCCAAAGGAAATGATCGCCCATGGCCTCGGCGCCCGCCACTGGCGAGCATAAGCCCATTGCCATGGCGCCATTGGCTTTTGCAATTATTGGCGTGCTGCTTTTGGCCCAACTGACATAACCTGCAGCATCTTGCGTATTGACGGTGATTAAATTCATCACCGGTTCTGCTTGGGTAGTAGCCGTAAACGCGAAGGTCAAGGCGGCAATGCCGGCCGTTAACTGTGCTTTAATTTTTAAAAGGATATTGTGCAAAGTAAGTTACTCCTATAGTCAATATATTTTTAATTAGCGATTGAGTAGGCCACACTAATCATTCGATGTCATCATTGTTCGATATTGGTCAACAAAGGTTGGCCTTTGAGGTGTCGCGATCAGAATCAGTGGAATGGCAAGGCACTCGGTCAACTAGAACGCATGTGTCTATAGATGAAAATCAGGATTGCGGCTGTTTCGAAGTTGGGATGATCACTAGGCAGGCGCGCAGCCGACGCTTATTCGCCGTGTGTATCAGTTTCAAGCCGCCGACTTTCCATGATCTGGACGAGGTGGCGCAAAAAATAGCTGCGCGGGTGTCCCGTTATCTTGAGAAAGCAGGATATCTGATCAGGGACGCTGAATCTGACTACCTAGACTTGTACGGCGATGCTGAAGATGCCATGTCAAGTATAGTCGGTACATCCATCAGTTACCGTATGGCTTTTGGGCCCAATGCCGGCAAGAAGCTTGAGCGAGTGTGCAGATACATTACCCGTCCTGTTATTGCAGAACAGCGTGTTTCGCTTACTGGTCACTCTAATGTCGTTGTTGAGCTTAAGCCACCTTATGATGATGGAACAACTCACGTTATTCTAAGCCCAATGGAATTCAT
>JBLHQQ010000241.1:0-5102 GCA_047625245.1 Candidatus Azotimanducaceae bacterium | reverse complement strand
TTAAGGAAGTTCGCCGCACCTCGGCGATCTTTTGGCGTTAGGGCATCTGAGAAAGAAGAAGTGTTCACCGCAAGTGATGGTACTCAGCTCGTGGCCTGGGTTTCTGAACAGGCTGAACCGGCGCCGCTGATTGTGATTATTCACGGTTGGTTAGGTGCCCATAATTCCGCTTATAATCTGTCGTTGGCCGAAAGCCTCTGGACCAACGGATTTAGTGTGGCGCGACTAAATTTACGAGACCATGGCGGCACCACCCACCTCAATCAAGGCATGTTTCATAATGGTTTGATCGAAGAAGTTGCGGATGTGGTCGGCCAGATTCAACACCGGTATCAAGAGATGGCTGTTGTTGGTTTTTCACTCGGTGGAAACTTTGCCCTAAGGCTCGCGAAAGCCTTAAAAGTACCAGCAGTGGGCGTGTGTCCTTTGATGGATCCTGCCGCTAGCATCGCTGCGGTCGACAGAGGTTGGTCGGTTTACAAATCGTATTTTATGCGCAAGTGGCTTCGAGCCTTGGATGAAAAGTCGGCCGCCTTTCCAGAGCTTTATCAGTTCCGTTCGAGTGGCGCCTATGAGCTTAAAACCGTGCATGATATGACTGCACATTTTATTGAGCACTACACCGACTACCCAACGCTTCAGGACTACTATGACTGTTACACCTTGACTGGGAGTTTCCTAGAAGGTGTTGATGCTTCCATCATCGCGGCGGCGGATGACCCAGTTGTTCCTGCTATTGGCTTTGAAGGTTTGCCGGTTTCTCTTTCGGTTAAGGTCGTGCCAAATGGCGGCCATTGCGCCTTTATCGATAGTTACCGAATGACGAGCTATATCGATGGTTACATCTGCCAGCATTTTGATCGGTTATTTCGTAAATAGCCCGCTGTGATTTTCTGCCGCGGACGTGAAATTTCTTCGTAAGGATGTAATGACACAGCAGAATTAGCGTTGTAAGGTCAGCCAAATAACAATAGTAGAGGCCACAAATGAAGTTTGTAAAAATATTCGCTGTATTGGCACTTGCCTACATAGGCATAGTCATTGCGTTTGAAGCTTGGCTTGGGTATTACCAACCCAAGAACGAGAGCACATTAATTATCACCACCACGGACGCGGACGGTAGCCGCTACGATCGTGTCCTGGGTCGTCTCGAAATCAACGATAAGGTTTATGTTGCAGTTAACCATTGGCCCCGGGCCTGGTACTACCGAGTGCTTGACCAACCCGATGTCAAAGTCACCTTCAACGAAGCCACCAACGAAGCCATTGCTGTGCCCGTGACAGGTGCTGAGTTTGAACAGGTCAATGGTCAGCATGCCCTGCCAACGGCATTTAGAATCTTGACCGGATTTCCCCCTAGAAGGCTGCTTCGCCTAGATCCTACATAGACCCTATCTAGCCTCAAGTTAAAGGAATCCAGCTAAAATACGACTAGTTCTAGAGTTACTGAAATCAACAATTAGGAAGGAACATGCAGAGCCACGAGGTGGATTATGAAATTCTCGGTCACGACATTCAGTTAGTTGAGATTGAACTAGATCCTGATGAAACGGTGATTGCTGAAGCCGGAGCATTGGCCTACATGGAACAGGACATTGATTTCGAAACTAAAATGGGAGATGGCGCAGACCCCGATCAAGGTTTTGCCGGTAAGTTATTCGGCGCGGGTAAACGGTTGATCACCGGCGAGTCACTGTTTATGACGCATTTCACAAACGAAGGTGCGCAGAAAAGAAAGGTTGCCTTCAGCGCCCCGACACCTGGTTCGGTACTACCAATCAACCTTGCTGTAGAGGGTGGTGAAATCTTCTGCCAGAAGGATGCCTTTTTAGTAGCGGCTCGGGGTACTTCCGTCGACCTTGCCTTTAGCAAACGATTCGGCGCCGGTTTCTTTGGTGGAGAAGGGTTTATTTTGCAGAAACTATCCGGAGACGGGCTTGCCTTTATCCATGCAGGCGGCACGATGATTAAAAAGGAACTCAAAGGTGAAACCCTGCGTTTGGACACGGGTTGCCTGGTAGCGTTTTCTACCGGAATTGATTATGACATCCAGTTGGCCGGTGGCTTAAAAAGCATGATATTCGGCGGCGAAGGCATGTGTTTGGCAACCTTATCTGGAACCGGCTCAGTTTGGATTCAAAGTTTGCCTTTCCCTAGATTGGTGGACCGTATCGTTGCTGCCATGCCAAAACCCGATAATGATGAACGCAACTAACGACCCAACTTCCGATCCAGTTAAGGCAAGCGGTAAGGGCGAAGAAAATCTTCAGCGTCTGATCTTAACCATGAAGCCAGAGCTGGTATCGGGTGCTTTCGCCTTTTTTTGTGTGTCCGAAGCAGATCTTGCCCGCTTCTCTTCTGCGGATATTAAAGTGATGGTAAGAGAGGCGGAAGGTATCACGGTGGTTCTAGCCTGTGATGTTGCGGCTCGATACGAACTCGCCGTGACAAATCGATTTGCCTGCATCACGCTTCAGGTTCACTCGAGTTTAGATGCGGTTGGCTTAACCGCTGTGGTAGCGAGCCAATTGGCGATGTCGGGCATTAGCGCTAATGTCGTGGCGGGCTACTATCACGACCATATTTATGTGGCAGAGGCAGATGGACCACAAGCGATTGAACTGCTTGCCTCTCTTAAGCCCGGTGTAATCGATAAATATCTCGGCGCCGGCTTTTAACATCCATTTGGCCCAGGTAATCTGACGAAAATTCTAGCGGTCCGTGGGTTTCCAATAACGCTGCGGCCTGCTCGGTTAGATAAATGCACCCTGGAGGGGTTACTTCTGCAAGTTCTTTTGCATAAAACACATGAGTGCCAAAATAGTCGCGATCTTTTGTTTTAGAGTGGGGAAAGATCGGGCCCGTATGAATTGCGATTTGCAATTGCGTGTTTTTCGGCAGGTCGATGTCTTCCCATTTGATCATTTGTGCCAATGCTCGGACGTGATAAGCGTAGTCAACGGCTTCTTTGGCACTAGAGAATGCTCGATTGATGCCTTCTCCCCGCATAAATTCCATATCTTGCGGCACTTTGCTGGACATCACTCGATGCACAACATCGTCGTGAGTGTTGGTGCAAATTTCTACTAAGCTTTTGATTTCTCGACCTAGGTTTTGATCGTCGATTTTTTTGCTCTGTGTCGGAAGAATGCTGTGGGTTTTGACTTCTCCCCGTAGCTTGCCGATATCAATGATAGAAACATCAAGACCTTCTTCTAGCCAGGTCCCTGTTCGTTCGAGGCTTCCGCCAGATTCTCCGGTAGCATAAGGATCGATAGCAGCGACGACTTTAAGGTTACCATCACATTGCTTTGCGCGAAGTTGTGCATAACCCTCAATGAGATTAGCGGCGTGAGTATAAAGGGCCGGGTTGTTTAAGTGAGATTCGTCTGTGGCGATAGTGACTGAGTTTGCGTGTTTGAGGATGTCCCAATATTCCATGGATTCATCGACGCCATTAAGGGCGACACTGGTCCGACGAAATTCGTCGGTCGCGAAGGGGAGAACGATGTTAAGTTCAAGACCACGGTTAAGGATTTCACGGCAAAAAATGAGATCTCCGCCACAAGCACCGGAGGAATAGCCGATCTTGATTTTATTGCTATCAATAAACTCACCGATCTCTGCTGCGAGCGGTTGTTTTAAGACCAAAGGGAACCTCGGATTTGTTCGGTCCAAGGTATCGAACATGTGACCTGTGAATACAGCGATTGCAGGTCCCCCTAACAACCCTTCGATATCATTCGGTATACGGATTTTTTCAGCGATTAGTGGCAGGTGTTTTTTGACACTCGCCAGAAGCCCGTAGTTAGTGCCGGCCAAGTCGACGACCTGCTGATAGTAATGTCGAGCACTATCAAATTCCTCCAGCAATAAATGCGCTTCTGCTAAAGTCGCGATTTGCCAGAACTCATCTAAATCCGAGGCGTTGCGGGTGATGATTTTGACCGCAATATCCCGGCTGTTTTCTTTTGCATCAGCTAGCTGGAAGAGGGTCGCGGCATTAATGCCAGGAAAAGAATCACCAGAGGCCTGGTAAGCATTGTGATACGCCTCTAGCGCGTTAGCGAGCGCAGTATCCCCAGCTAAGTTACCTGACTCCCGGACAAATTTATCTTTCTCCAGCCGCCCAACGAGGCACAAGGCGTCGACATAGACGTCATCGGACTCTTTGATGGTTGACATCAAAGCCTCGGTCAAAGTGAAAACTTCTTCTCTCGATCCGCAGTTGGCGTAAGCAAGAGCGAGATAGTATTGGCTAGTTGGGTGAAGACCAAATCGCCCAATGGCAGTACTTGCAATATCGATCGCCAGATGCATATCGCTAAAGGAAATGGCTTGTTTAGCGGCGTCTTGCAGCTGGCTCTGATCCCATTTTTTGCCATCAGATTGCCATGACTTGCGCATGGTCTGGTTATCGTTCAATTTTTCCCCCAATAACGACAATTGGTTGAATCTAGCACACTCGGGGTGCTCACGACTATGGTGAGAAAATGACGCGTGGATTGTTCTGAGATTTTTTTTGCTCAGAGATTAGGCCGGCCGGTATTTAATAAGAGTTCTGGAGCCGTCCGCCAGCCCTTTTCGAAATCTCGGGCCCCAGGCAAGCCAGGCTAATCCGTACTTATCACCGAACAACTCCAGAACGCGCTTGTGCTCCTGCTGGTCATATTCAATACTCGCCTGGGCCATCATGGTCGGGAGTGATTTGTATTTACCTTCTGTGTCCTGCCATTGACCAAGATCCCCGACCCAAATTCTGGTTGAGGCAAGACTTAGTGCAGGTGCTTGAGCACGCCAGCTTTCCGAACGGGTACAGACGTAGACTGCAGCGCCGTCATAAACAAACCAGATCTCAGCCTGACAGCGGCTCTCCTCTCCGTTGGACTTAATGGGTGTCAGGTAGACCAGCTCGGAACTACTTAGGCCTTCGGTCGCAGCTTCGCCCGCAGCCGGTCTGAAAAACCCGAGCGAACCCAAAACGGCTGCGGTTTGAAGGAAATATCGACGATCCATGGCATTTTTCCTTAGGACAAGTCCTTAGAACTAATTTGAGACCACTCTACTTGAATCCCACTCCAAATCGGGTGAATCTCGACAGG
>JBLHQQ010000240.1:0-5133 GCA_047625245.1 Candidatus Azotimanducaceae bacterium | reverse complement strand
TGTTGTCGATGGTCATTGATGGCTCCTAGTTGTCATGACCTGCTTACGTGATCTTGGCGGTCAATTCAATCATGAAAATGTGACTTGATTCCCTGGGACGTCTTTGCGGCCGCTTTTTATTGTTGGCGGGGGGGAGGTTCAGATAGGATATATTCGTAAATCCTGCTAAATGCAGGTTGTAGATTGCTGTATAAAGTCGCAATTCGGATTAATAATTTTGGAGTAAATGATGGCAGAGTATGTACCCCCAGCGGTCTGGAAGTGGCAACAGGAGTCGGGCGGCCGATTCGCGAGCATCAACCGACCTATCGCAGGGGCGACCCAAGAGAAGGAGTTGCCAGTTGGAAAACATCCGTTTCAGCTTTATTCAATGGGTACGCCCAATGGTGTGAAGGTTACCGTGATGTTTGAAGAGCTTTTGGCCCTAGGCCATAAGGGAGCTGAGTACGATGCCTATGCCGTTAAAATTGGCGACGGCGATCAATTTGGCAGTGGTTTTGTCGATTTGAACCCCAACTCAAAAATTCCTGCGTTGGCTGACCATACTGGTGACAAACCCTTTCGAATTTTTGAATCTGGCGCGATTTTGGTTCACCTAGCAGAAAAGTTCGGTGAGTTCCTGCCGACGGAACCGGCAGCCCGGGCCGAAGTGATGTCCTGGTTATTTTGGCAAATGGGTAGTGCGCCTTATCTGGGCGGTGGTTTTGGGCATTTCTATGCCTATGCGCCGGAGAAATGGCAGTATCCTATCGACCGCTACACCATGGAAGTGAAACGTCAGCTCGATGTGCTGGATCGGGACCTTGCAGAAAATGAGTACCTGGCTGGTGATGAATATACGATTGCCGATATTGCCACTTGGCCTTGGTATGGCGGTCTGGTGCGCGGTTTACTCTATAACTCGGCTGAGTTTTTGGACGTTGAGTCCTACACCCATGTTTTGCGTTGGGCGAACGCGATTAATGAGCGACCCGCGGTTAAGCGCGGCGCCAAGGTGAATCGCTTTTGGGGACCAGAAGAAGGCCAGGTCCCAGAGCGGCATGATGCATCTGATTTGGATTAGGCTGGGATATTTGAAAGTGCGGTAACGTAGTTGTTACCGCACGACTCCCATTGTTCAGGAACTGAGTCGATGTTGATAGAAACCAATTATTTCGTCTAGCGCAGCCCGTGTGGGCTGACCTTCCTCATCAATCAAATGAAGCGTGACCACGCTGTGAGGTGTGTCCGGTCCATTAGGGTTTGCCGCGTTATCTTCTAATGTCCTACCGATAAATCGATCTCCTAGCGCTGCTTGATAGGCTTCAAACTTTGCCGCTTTACACATAGGATCTCCAGCAAAGCGGTATGCCAATACCGTCAGATCTTCTTCTTCCATTCGTTTCTTAACCTGGGCTAATTCCTCCGGCGCAATGTGTAGGCCCGCTGGATTGAGTAGTGGTAATGATGGTTGCGAGAGTACCGGTGCAAGTACCGCTGGCTCAAGCATGAGGTTGAGTGCGAAGTTGCCCGTAAAACACATTCCAATAGCACCCACTCCGGGTCCGCCACATTCCTCGTGAGCCATACGCGCAAGAGCCCGTAACCAATCGACAATTGGGCTGGAACGGTTTGCAGCAAAGGCCGAAAACTCTTTACTGATGCAGGCTTTGGCAATAGATTTGAAGAGGTAACCACCGGAGGGCGGCCTGCCAACTTCTCCAAACAGGTGCGGCATATAGACGGTAAAGCCCGCGTCTCTAATCCGGCGAGCAAACCTTGCCACGTGGGAGTAGATCCCCGGCATTTCAGACATGACGATCACCGCGGGTCCACTTCCAGAAACATACACAGGGCGCGCTTCATCCAAAAGAGTGATCTGCCGTACTTCGAAGTCGCTGAGGGGCTCAGGGTGTATAAGCTCTGCCATGTTAATCAACTATTTGCTTGGGTGATTCAGGATAACTCTCGAGCTGAGTTCTCGCCAGTCGCGATAGACCTGGCCAAATGCTCGGACCATTGATTCAACTCATTGAGCTTTTCACCGAGTTCAGCCCCTAGCTCTGTATGGCCAAATCCAGCCTTTTGCAGGTCGATCAGAGATAGATCCCAGAGGATTCTCAAGGTTCAGCGCTGCCCTAGCACGTCGAAGAGCACCATAATGGGCCGGCCTGTCTCAGTACCTCTGGCAGCATTCGCTATATAATCGATAGCGATGGTAGCCGATTTAAGTTTACTTCCCCTAAATGAATGAGTCGGAGACCAGGATGAAGTTATTACCCCTCGGGCCACCCTGTGGGCCAGACTCCATGGGGAAAGGTGAGCTGTTCTGTGTCGGCGCTTTCGCTCAAGACCAACTGCTGGCGCTCAACGGCGGATCATCAAACCATGCAGCGGCAAGGCGTTAAGCAGGGTTTTGATACTGGTTTAATGCTGGGCTATATACCTTTAGAAATTCGCGGTCAGGTGGGTGAAAAAATCAAAACCCTTCGCAGTGCTGCGACCATCGTTTATGAGCCCCTTAACCGAGATGTGAGCACACAAAAAATACTGGCGCCGCCTCGCTATCGTCAATTGATCGATTCGATTGTTCAGGCATCGGGCATTCCTCGAGCGTTAACAAAAACCTCGGTTGCAGGTACTAGTGGCATGAGCGCGACAGAACTCGCAAGGCGTTAGGGCCTTGTCTTTTCCAGTTGGTTGCCAAGGTATCTGGGTTCAGATGTGTTGCGGCTGCAAAAGTTCGACGCTTCTGTAACAGAATTGTCGCCTGCCCTTGAGAACGATATGGCTAAGACAATTCTTGGGTCGACTTTTGAGGAGCTAGACCGAAAAGGTTAATGGTTAAGGCTGAAGCACTCGACGAAGTTGGGGTGTGACGGCCAGTTCCCTCAGGTGAGGCATGTCTCGAGCGACTACCCGCATCATCAATAGATCAGAACCGGTTAGGACATGGCGTTCTGCAACGCCACTCCGTGAGCGGTTGAGTTGTTGGGCAACCTCCGAGACGGTGATTCGGGCGTTGGTTTGCATGGTCTGGAGGATCTGCCAATCTAGACCACTTAAGGCGATTTTTTGAGAATTTGACACAATGATCTTTTCTCAAAGGTATGTAATACATATTGTCTGTATATCGTCGAAATATCCTTCAAACTGCTGTCGAGGGTGTCAGGCGGATATGAAATTAGAAGAAAAAGCCAAGGGTCAGTATCAAGCCTTTGATTTTTGGATAGAGGAATGGCTGGCGAGCGTGTAGCTCTATCACCTTAGGCAATGACGATTGCAGTCTTCATGAAGCCTACACAACTCCCGGAGGTTATGGGTGTAGTAGCGGTAACCTTTTTGATGCAAATAAGGGTCAGTGGCATCAAACTTGGATTGATAATCAGGCCGGCCCGCTTTATCTTGAGGGATACTACGAGCGCCATTATTGCATCGGTGTTTTCGATCGTGTGATATCAGCGCCCGCTCCAACTCGTATGAGTTTGGTGGCGATACCGATAACAATCTAGAATTGACCTTTCTCGAGATGACCTTTGGCAGAAGGAGTGGCGAACCGCCTTCCTCGGCCTTCGGAGTCATTTAATATTGCCAGGATTACTATGACCATTAGTGCCAATAAAGTAGTGAGCTTCGATTATGTGCTTAGGGATGAATCGGGCGCGGAACTAGAGCGAAGCGAGTCACCGATGGTGTACCTCCATGGTGCCAACAATCTATTAAGAGGCCTGGAAGAAGCACTTGCGGGTCATGGGGAAGGGGATGAGGTGAGTGTGACTCTGCCGCCAGAGCGAGCTTACGGTTTGCGGCGAGATGATGCCCTGCAGCGAGTTCCGATTAAGCACTTGTTAACAAAGTCGAAGAAATATCAACCGGGTCAGATTGTCTCAGTAAATGCCAAAGACGGCCGAAAAGAGGCGGTTGTCGTCAAGGTAGGAAGATTTAATCTAGATCTGGATATGAATCATCCCTTTTCTGGGAAAACCCTCACCTTCGAGGTGAAGGTGAGTGCTGTGCGGGATTCGACGGCTGAGGAAATCAGTCACGGCCACGCCCACGGTCCCGAAGGTCATCACCACTAACTTCTCACCAGTCTGCCAGGACGTGCGCCGGTATCTTCATCAAAGCGGCGGGTCACGACACCGTTAATGATCGTGGCGTCGTAGCCGGTTGCACCCTGCATGAGTCTTGAGCCTCCAGCCGGTAAATCGTTCAATAGCTCTAATTTCTTGAGCGCCAACTGGTCGAAATTGATCACGTTTATGTCCGCACGTTTGCCAGTCTCCAGTACGCCTCTATCGTTAAATCCAAAAAGCGCGGCATTTTTCTGGGTCGCCCGGTGGATAATATGTGGCAAAGGCAGGGTGTCACCCCGGCTTCTATCGCGACCCCAATAGGTAAGCTGGTAAGTTGGGTTGACGGCATCAAAAATCAACGAGACGTGCGCCCCTGCGTCTGAAAGCCCGGTGACCGTGGCGTCATCTAACTGCATTTCCCTAACGGCATCTAAGTTGTATTCCGAATAGTTGGTAAAAAAGAGAATCGCCATTGGTAAATCTGAGTCTTGCTGAATGAGGTGATCAAAGAGCAATTCTTCGGCGCTTTGATTGCTGGCGCTGGCTTTGGCAGCGAAGCTTTCACTGTTGGTCGGCTCATAAGTGCTAGCGCTCGTGAGCTCAAACAATTGCGCAAAGTCAGGCTCGATGTGGGCGATACCAAACTCCATGGATCCAATCGGAACACCTTCAACCTGGTTGGTTTCCGACATTATTTTCGCCCTGGTTGTTGGCTCAGCCAGGGCGAGTTTTCTTTCTGCCAAGGGCAGATGTTTTAGAGCGAGGTATGTGGGTCGGAGCATCCACGGATGGTAGGTGGAGAGGCTAAATACCAGACCTGTTGGGCGACTCCCTACTTGAGGAAATACCTGCGCACCATTTTGGTTCGCCGCTTTGACCTGGTCGATCACTTCCCGCCACTTGCCGGACCAGGCATCGACTTGGAACAGCGTAAACGTCGCTGGCCGGCCACTACTCTGACTGACACGGCTGATGAGGTCGACCTCAGCTTCTAATGCGCTGTGTTCTTCCATTTCGGGGCGCCCAGGGCCGAGAGTGCTCGCGGGTATGATCTGGAACACGCCTTTGGCCGCGCGTT
>JBLHQQ010000239.1:0-5135 GCA_047625245.1 Candidatus Azotimanducaceae bacterium | reverse complement strand
GAGTTTGATTCTTCGAGACTTAGATCTCTTGGCAGAAATGTCCGCTGGCCAACTGTGTTCTGTGGCGGTGAGTGTGACGACCCTAGACAATGGTTTGAAGCGGAAGCTCGAACCCAGAACAGCGAGCTGGAAGTCACGATTAAAAACGATTGAAGCACTGAGTAAGGCAGGTACTCCTGTGACTCTGATGGTCGCGCCAGTTATCCCATTTATTAATGATAGTGAAATACGAAACATTTTGGAGAGGGGTAAAGAAGCAGGTGCCATCGCGGCTAATATGATCTATTTGAAACTTCCCCGTGAGGTAAGTCCTCTGGTTCAAGAGTGGTTAGAGTTGCACTACCCCGATAAGGCCGCTCATGTGATGAGTCTGGTACGGCAGTCGCGAGGAGGAAAAGACTATGACAGCCGGTTTTTTCTCCCGAATGACCGGGGAGGGCGTGATTGCGGAAACTATTCGACAACGATTCAACATCGCCGCCAGAAAGTTCTCGCTGCCATCCCAACATCGATTCAAACTAGACTGCAGCCAATTTCGCCGCGGTTTTGATCAGCTTAGTTTGTTTTAAGCTTAGTCTTTTTTAAATTTAACGTGCACCCTGCGATTCCGTTTACCCTTGTTTTCTATTTTGCTGATCTCTATTGGACCGATTTCTGATACGCAGTTTAAGTGGGTACCACCGCAAGGTTGGTAGTCGACCTCGCCAATACGCACAGTTCTGATGACACCGCTACCTCGCGGTGGTTGAACCGACATGGTTCGAACCAGTTCGGGATTGGCATCTAGTTCAGCATCGGTAATCGAACTGAATTCGAGATGGTGAGCGTCAGAAATGAGCTTGTTGATTCGAGTAGTTAGGTCGACTTTATCGATCTGATGATCACCGAGGTCGAAGTCTAATCGACTTTTTTCCGCACCGATGGAACCCCCCGTGACGGGTACAGGTATTAGCGAGCCAAGCAAATGCAGTGCAGTATGCATCCGCATATGGGCGTAGCGTCGACCCCAATCCAGTTGTTGAGTGACAGTTTGTCCGACGCCGATTCCGCTTCCATCCTCAACTTCAAGGTGAATGGCGCCTGTAGCCTTGTCCCTTTTTGTATCAAAAACTGAAACTGTTCTACCGCTGATCGTCAGTTTGCCTTGATCTCCAGGTTGGCCTCCACCTTCCGGGTAAAAAATTGTATCGGCGCAGATCACGCAATTGCCTTCTATGCTGGTGATCTGAGATTCCAATTGTTGTAGATAGCTGTCCCGATAGTAAGCGGGCTGATGTTCCATAATTTTGTTCCCTTACCCGGTAGTGTTCTTGTAAGTCGTTTTATAAGTAGCTTTGTTATTGGCGTCCGAGGCACCAATTTGTTGAAATAGTGCCGACTCACAACAATAAGGTAGCGTAATGAAGCTTCATAGCAAAGTCTGCGACATTCTCGGCATTGAATATCCCATTATATTGGCCGGTATGGGGGGGGCGAGTACGCCGGAACTGGCCGCAGCAGTTTCTAACGCTGGAGGTCTCGGAGTACTCGGTGCGGCAGCCTGTCAACCGGAAGAATTAAGAGAGTGGATTCAGCGCACGCGTAGTTTGACCGACAAACCTTTTGGTGTGGATACCCTATTACCGGCGTCAGTCCGCAGAGCAGCCCAGAAGGCCGGTGATGGCGGTTCTGACAGCTCAGATCCTATGGAACAGATGAAGGGGCATATGGCATTTGCTCAGCAGTTCATGGATCGAGAAGCCTTGAAGGCAGGCGCCGGTTCGCCCAATCGGCAGGAAGGCTTGGCAGTATTCAGCAAGGAGTTCTTTGAGGCACAAATGCAAGTCATCGTCGACGAACGAGTACCAGTCTACGCCGCAGGTTTGGGCAGTCCTGGTCCCTGGATGGAGGAGTTTCGTTACAACGGTACCAAAGTCATGGCGGTTATTGGCGCTGTTCGGCATGCGGTGCAGGTGGCCTCAATCAAGCTCGATGTGATTGTCGCCCAGGGACATGATGCTGGCGGACATAACTCTCCCGTTGGGGCAATGTCTTTGATCCCTCAGGTAGTGGATGCTGTGGGTGACATTCCCGTTCTGGGCGCTGGTGGTATTTGCGATGGGCGTGGGGTTGCTGCGGCAATGATGCTTGGCGCTGCAGGCGCATGGATAGGGACCGCATTTTTAGCAGCTGAAGAATCTGGGATCCTACCCCACCAAAAACAGGCACTAGTAGAAGGTACTGAGGAAGGTACCGTGATTTCAAGGTCTGTAACAGGTAAACCGGCCAGAATCATTCGAAGTAAATGGACTGATGCCTGGGAGCAGGCTGAACTCAATCCGCTGCCGATGCCGTATCAAGGTGCGGTCGCCGGGCCGGTCATGGCTGCTGCCAGTCGTGAAGGCCGGGCGGATATTAATCCGGGTTTTGCTGGACAGGGTATGGGCATGATTCGAGCTGTTCGACCGGCGAAAGATATCTTTATGGATATCGTTCACTCAGCCGAAGCGAGCTTCGAGAAATCGAAAACCTATATGATCTAAGGCTATTTGCTAGCGGCTATATCGTTGACGATCAACCAGAGTAGTTTGACGTAGTCGTGATAACCCTTTACGCGAAGAAATTCATCGTTACCGTGGACGCCGTTACTTTCGCCTAGATAAGAACCCGGCCCAAATCCATAGGTCGGGATTCCTGCCGCTCTTAATTGGGCTGAGTCGGTTGCTCCAGTCGACATTGTTGGCAGCACAACCGCGTCGGGATGTTCCTGCTTAAGGATGCGTTCAAAGGCGTTGAATAACGGCGTAGTGAGAGAGGCCGGGTCATGTGCAGGCCTTGTCACAGCCATAGGTTCGATTTGAACACTCGGGTCGTCGATAATTTCTCGAATTGCAGCCCACAACACTTCGGGGTCTGTTCCGGGTAGTGCCCGAATGTCCAAGGTCGCCTCCGCTCTGGATGGGATCACATTGCGCTGATAACCACCTTGAAAAATAGTCGGCGAGACTGAAGTGCGAATGATAGAAAAGAAATACGGGTTAATATCTCGTAGTTGTTCTTGAATCTCCATTGAGGGGTTGGGTTCAAGAATCTTACGATAAACCGCTGCTTCAGCTTCAGGACGGGTGGCGGCAAGTCTTGTGAAATAGGTGCGCGTGGTGTCATTTAATTCCATAGGAAGCGGGCTATCGAATAGGCGAGACACCGCCCGCGCCATCACACCAATTGCATTGTCTCTGGTGGGTACTGAACCATGTCCAGCAGTACCGTCAACGATGAGTTTCGCGCGGCGAGGGGTTTTCTCTGCAGTTGTGATCGCAAAGCTGACGTATTTATCAGTCTTAGGATCAATGCTGCCGCGGCCACCTTCGTTAAAGGCGAATTCAGCTTGAATGTCTTCGAGGTGATTTGCGACCAGATAGGTGATGCCAAGAGTACCGCCGGCTTCTTCATCGGCAACACCAAGAAAAATAACGTCGCGATCCAGAGGCACATTGTTTTCTTTAAGCGCTAGTAATACTTCGAAACTACCGGCAACGATACCCTTGTCGTCCGCTGCGCCTCGGCCAAAAATTTTGCCCTCAGAGACCGTGCCGCTGAAAGGTTCGAATGTCCAGTTCTCACGTTCAATTGTGACAACATCGGTATGACCCAGGAGTAGCACGGGTTCTTTGCTGCCATTGCCTTTTAATCTGGCCACAATACTGGTGCGGCCTTTAACCGGTTCATAGGTCTTGTAGGGAATGCCAGCGTCGTCCAAACGTTTAGCAAGATAATCGGCGGCTAGATATTCGTTGCCTGCCGGTTGAGACGTGTCTTGTTGAATAAGATCAACAAGAGTTTGTAAGCTTCGGGCTTCGAAAGCCTGCCAGTCCATTGCTAGGCTCTCACCGTACGATGGTTGTGTCAGGCCCAAAATGGTGAGCAGCAAAAGGGCTCTTTTCATATCGCTATCCCGCTAGTTCTTAAGCTGGCAGGATAACGAACATGTTGCCCTCAAGCCAGTGGGCTAATTCGCCAGCTTTGCGGCTGCTCTTAATATAGCGTTGTAATTAGGTCTATCACGATAGCCCGCTTCGGCGAACTTGGCAGAAACTTTCCCTGCTTTATCGACCAAAAACATTCCAGGATAGGGGATGCCGTAAGCTGCGTCTCCTGGTTTGGGGCCGGTGTTTAATATTCCTAACGATTGGATTAGTTCGCTTGCCTCGTCCTTTAAAATTGGGAACAGCAGGTGATTGCGGTCATGGAATGTTTCGGCATCTGCATGACTATCGTATGTGACGGCGACGATTGTGATACCCAACGATGAGAGTCTCGGAGCGAATTCTGACAGCTGCACGAGCTGTCTTTTGCAGAATCCTCACCATACAACCGAGCGGTTAAACTGAATAAGGTAGCCGTTATCACCACTAAGGCTGTCGCTGGAATGTGTAATACCATCCTGGTCACTTAAGGCGAAGGTTGGGAAATCGTCGCCGGGATTAAAACCGGGTGCCCAGACAAAATCTTCTGCGAGCACTGTGCTGCTGAACAGAATTGTCAGGAAAAGGGTGATGGAACCGATAAGTTTATACACGGCAGACCTCATAAGTTGGATAACAAAAGCTGGGTAACAAATCCCGGGTCACTATTTGAGCTGATTTCATTGCAGAGTATTTCACGCTTGAATAGGATGGCAAACATCTTTGTTTCGTTGACAACTATTTGAACCGATCACTTGAACACATTAGTAAACCATTTAATGAACTATCTGTTCAGTCTCTCACAGAAGATGAAGCCAGTGGCATTCTAAGCTGGCGCTATCCGGCTCCGTTTGACTATTACGATCCGCCTGGCGCTGGAGGCGAGGAGTTGATAAGTCAATTTTTGGATCCCGTGAACGGCTTCTTCGGCATTCGTGATGCTCAACGAGGGTTTGTTGGTTTCTGTTCATTTGGTCGGGACGGACAAGTTCTGGGCGGAAAGTATGACGGTCATGCCCTAGATATCGGTCTTGGCATGAAGCCTGATCTTATCAGTCAGGGCAATGGCACGGCGTTCTTTCAGGCCATTGTTCTGTTCGCGACTCAAACGCTAGCGGCAAATTCTCTTCGTTTAACGGTTGCTGACTTTAATACACGAGCGATTCGAATCTACGAGCGCGTTGGCTTCGT
>JBLHQQ010000238.1:0-5136 GCA_047625245.1 Candidatus Azotimanducaceae bacterium | reverse complement strand
TTTCCTCATGCATGACGTCATGGGTTACTGCAGCAACCGGAGCTTCTATCTCATCTTTCTTGAGGTTATAGCTGACGATTTTCTGACTAATTTTTACTGCCATAATTTTATCCTTGCAGCCTTATCGTTCTGGATAGTGGGCTGGAAAGTGGACGGGATAGTCGACTAGATAGTGTGTTCGACTAAAATTTTCCGTAATAGCCTTCTTTCAAAGCGTCGAATAAATTTGCCGCTGTATGAGTTTCGCCGTCGTACTCGATTTCCTCATTACCCTTGACGTCAACTTTGCTGCCATCCTCCAGAGTGAACTGATAGATGGTTTTCTCGAGATCTGATTCCTTTACGAGAACACCCTGGAATGCCTCAGGATTGAATCTGAACGTCGTACAACCCTTTAAGCCCTGCTCATACGCATACAGATAGATATCTTTGAACTGCTCAAAAGGGTAGTCCGTTGGAACATTGGCTGTCTTAGAAATAGAAGAGTCGATCCACTTTTGAGATGCCGCTTGAATATCGACGTGATTGATTGGGCTAATGTCATCGGCGGTTTTGAAATACTCTGGCAACTTGCTGGCTTCGTCTTCTACATAGGGTGCCGCATTTGGATTGACCATCGTTCGGTAGGCCAGCAGCTCGAAGGAGAAAACATCGACCTTCTCTTTCGACTTCTTACCTTCGCGAATGACGTTACGCGCGTAGTGGTGGGCAAAGCTTGGCTCTATGCCATTACTGGCGTTGTTGGCTAACGACAGTGAAATCGTACCCGTTGGTGCAATGGAGCTATGGTGGGTGAAGCGGCAGCCAATCTCCGCCATTTCTTCGATCAGCTCTGGTGCAACAGTGGCGATCTTTTGCATATAGCGGCTGTACTTTGAGTGCAGCACCTTGCCCTTCACCTTGTCACCCAGCTTGTAGCCATCGTCTGCTAATTCAGGACGCTGGTGCAACAGAGCGCCAGTGATTTCAAATTCCTCGTCCATGATGGGGGCAGGACCCTTTTCCTTCGCTAGTTCAACGCCGGTCCGCCAACCCACAACGGCCAACTCCTTGGTCACCTCTTCTGTAAAGGCAACCGAACCCTCATCACCATAGGACATGCCCATCATGGTGATAGTAGAGCCAAGGCCGAGATAACCCATACCGTGACGGCGCTTGCGAGTGATTTCTTTGCGTTGTTCAGGCAGCGGTAAGCCGTTGATCTCGACCACGTTGTCTAGCATTCGAGTGAAGACTGCGACAACTTCACGGAATTCATCCCAATTAAATCGGGCTTTTGGTGTGAAAGGGTCCTGAACAAATCGGCATAGATTGACAGAGCCCAGCAGGCAGCTGCCATAGGGCGGTAACGGCTGCTCGCCGCAGGGATTAGTCGCGCGTATGTTCTCGCAGTACCAGTTGTTGTTCATCTGGTTAACCTTGTCGATCAGGATAAAGCCTGGTTCTGCAAAGTCGTAAGTTGAACTCATGATCATGTCCCATAGGCGCTTGGCGCGAATGGTTTTGGTGATGCGACAGGCGACGAGACCCGTATCATTGGAGACATACTTGTCCTTAACTGCAAACTCCCGCCAGAGCACTTGGCTGGTATCGCTCAAATCAATATTGTCGGATTTAACTTCTTCCGGGGTCATTGGAAAGCTTAGGGGCCAATCTTCATCCTGTTTAACTGCCTCCATAAACTCTTCAGTGATGAGCAGGGACAGGTTGAACTGGCGTAACCGCGCGTCTTCTCGTTTGGCCATAATAAACTCAGTGACATCGGGATGACCGATATCAAAGGTCGCCATCTGAGCCCCCCGTCTGCCGCCCGCAGAGGAGACCGTGAAGCAGGTCTTGTCATAGATATCCATAAAGGACAGTGGTCCCGAGGTATAGGCGCCGGCACCAGTCACGTAGGCGCCTTTAGGTCGCAGGGTAGAAAACTCGTAACCAATCCCGCAGCCTGCCTTTAGAGTCAGCCCAGCCTCTACATTCTTATGTAGGATATCCTCCATAGAATCCAGAATAGTGCCGGAGACAGTACAGTTGATAGTGGAGGTAGCCGGTTTATGCGCCTCAGCACCGGCGTTAGAGATGATTCGGCCGGCTGGGATGACGCCATGACGCAAAGCCCAGAGGAATCTATCCTCCCATTGCTTGCGGTTGTCCTTGGCTTCTACCGAGGCGAGAGACTTTGCGACTCGCTGATAGGTGCCATCCATGTCTGCGTCGACCCGCTCACCTTGCTTGGTCTTGAGACAATACTTGTTCTCCCAGATATCTAATGAAGTTTCTTGAAATTCGATGTCGTTAACCGTTTTGGGTATTGCGGTCAGTTTGGTCTTTGGTGCCGTAGAATCCATTATTTTTCCTGTGTACTGGCAGTTTCTTATTGTTAAATATCCGCGCCAATGTTGTCTCTAGACGGCGCCAATTTTAGGCGTTGAAACTGAGTACAATGGTACGTGTTTAGGCCGCGATCAGTGAGGCATAAGTCTGTGAGCACGCTGTGGATAAGATGTCCAAAAACGGCTTTCAAAACTCGTTATTGCCTGACTTGTCGGCTATTCCGGGAGCGAAGGGCTCCGACCGATACCGCGGCAGTGACAACATATAGTGCCGCAGGGCTTCACGAGGCACAACATGTAGACAATTCAAAAAATCGATTGTATCCAAGGTTTCGATTGAATCTGGGGTCATGTTTTGAATCTAACAGTCTGTTAGCGGCGCGAAGTGAAGCGGCAAAGCGTTGCTAGACGGGGCTTCAACGGTGCCTTAAAAAAATATAGGTCAGGTGAGGTAACGGCAGCTGTGAACGTGAAAAATATTCATAACCTGACCCTTTATTTGTGAGTGATAGTGTTTGGTGGTTTTGAATGGTGGTCTTGAATTAGCGGAAGGGCTTAATGTTTGATGAGAATTAATGTTGTTTGTTTTGGTGGTTGCTGCTTCCTCCTCCTCAGGCTGTCCGTGGGAACTGCTTTTCAAGCCTCAGGCAGTCCACGATCTTAAGTAAAGTCAGCATGATTCGAGGGTTTTTCATTCTTCGGTCCTGGAAGCAGAATCGTAATCTGGTGCAGTAAAGACCCGAGTCAAGGCGTTCGCACTCCACCACTACCGCATTGATCTCATTTATCTCGAGATCTCGGACTCTGACGTCAATGACGACCTTCTCGTCAATTTTGAACGGTTGGTCACAGCCAAATTGAAGCCCGGAGAGGCTGAAATCCAGGCATTCCGCTGTGGGATTGAGTTTGAGGAAACCAGCGATGCCGCGTCGGGCAACATTGATTTCCAGATCTAACTCGGCATACCGAGTATGTTTGCGGCGTTCTTCCTGCATAAGCAGCATCTTACCCAACTCGAGGATATTCGACCACATACTGATCAGTCTGTTCAACCTTTATACACACGTCTTCGGTCTTGATGTTTTGCCAGACCAAAGGCATTGTTCGGGCAGAAATTAAATTTGAGAAGGAATCGCTACCGTGCACCCAACAGAACTCGCTCAGAACTTTGCCGACAAACCCGCCTACATCATGGCCGCTAGCGGAGAAACCATAAGTTTTGCCGATCTAGAGTCGTGTTCCAATCAGGGTGCTCATTTGTTTCGATCTCTGGGTTTACAGCGGGGTGATCACATTGCGATCCTTTTGGAAAACCATCCGAGATTTTTGCAGATTTGCCTGGCAGCCCTGCGTTCTGGCATCTATTTTACCGCGATTAGCTACCGGCTTCAGGAAGCTGAGGTGGAATATATTGTCAACGACTGTCATGCCAAAGTGTTTATTACCTCCAAAGACCGACAGGTAGTTGTCGACAAGCTGCTTGGCAAAATTCCCAACATTACCGAGGCTTACATGCTTGATGGTGTCATTGCGGGCTTTGAAAGCTGGGAGGAGGCCCTTGCCAGCCAACCCACGACACCGATCAGCGATGAAAGTACCGGCGCGTCTATGCTCTATTCTTCTGGCACAACGGGACGGCCAAAAGGCGTCCTAAAAGCATTGCCAGAAGGTGAGTTTGGTGTGGATGAGGGCCCGAATTTGTTTACGATGTTATACGGTGCCACTGAAGACACGATTTATCTGACACCAGCGCCCCTATATCACGCAGCGCCGTTGGCCTTTACGCTGGGGTTTATGCTGGGTGGAATGACATGCGTTGTGATGGAGCATTTCGAGGCTGAAGCGGCTCTCGCGACGATAGAAAAGTATCAGGTGACCCATAGCCAATGGGTGCCGACAATGTTCGTTCGAATGCTCAAACTTGATGAAGCTGATCGCCTGAAGCACGATGTTTCGAGCTTGCAGTGCGCCATTCATGCGGCGGCGCCATGCCCCATCAAAATTAAGGAACAGATGATTGAATGGTGGGGCAAAATCATTCACGAATATTATGCTGGCTCTGAGGGCAACGGATTCGTGGCCATCAACTCAGAAGAATGGCTCGCTCACAAAGGTTCTGTCGGCAAAGGTTTGACGGCTCAGCTACACATCGTCAGCGACGAGGGTGAAGAATTACCGGCCGGCGAAGTTGGTACCATCTTTTTTGAGGGTGGCGGTGAATTTGAGTACTACAACGACTCAGAGAAAACCAATGAGTCACGCAACACCAAGGGTTGGAGCACCCTTGGCGACGTTGGCTATTTAGATGAAGAAGGTTTTCTTTACCTCACAGATCGCAAGAGTTACATGATTATTTCTGGCGGCGTGAATATCTATCCCCAGGAGGCCGAGAACATTCTTGTCAGCCATCCCCTGGTTATGGATGCAGCAGTTTTCGGTGTGCCAAACGAAGATTTTGGTGAGGAAGTTAAAGCGGTTATTCAACCCAAGGATTTCAACGATGCTGGGCCTGAACTAGAGGCAGAGTTGATTGAATACTGCCGAAGTCATTTATCTCATATCAAATGCCCACGCAGTATTGATTTTGACAAGGAACTACCACGTCATCCCACCGGTAAGCTTTACAAGCGTTTGCTCAAAGATCGCTACTGGGTTGACCACAAGGGTTAGTGGGCTCTTCGTCTAAGGCGTTGGCGAGGTGAGAGAACAGGTTTTTCTTGCCCGTCATGACGGCTTCCATATAGTCGACGGTCGCATCGATACTTTCGTCCAGGGTGAGCTGTTCGAGTAGTTCCATGCCGAAGGC
>JBLHQQ010000237.1:0-5139 GCA_047625245.1 Candidatus Azotimanducaceae bacterium | reverse complement strand
GGCAGACTCATGTCCGCACCATAGTTCGCCCGTCCAGTGACCTTGTCAAATCCATCGGGCCTGATGCTTCGAGTACCGATATACTTAAATTGCTTTGCTTCACTCATGATTTATGCATCTCCTCGAAGGGTTTCTGCGGAATCCATCACCGCTCGAATGATCTTATCGTAACCGGTACAACGACATAGGTTGCCTGCTAGATAGTAGCGGGCTTCTTCTTCAGTCGGCTTCGGATTTGTTTTTAGTAACGCCTGGGTCGAAACAACTAGCCCTGGTGTGCATATACCGCATTGAAGGGCTGCGTGCTCGAGAAACTTCTGTTGAATGACATGTAGTTGATCCTTATTCGAAACGCCTTCTACCGTACCAATCTCGGCTCCTTCAGCTTCAACACCCAATACCAAACAAGAGCAAACCAATGCACCATTGACCGTCACCGAACAAGCACCGCAGTCACCGGACCCGCAACCCTCCTTGGTACCAGTCATATTCAGCTGGTTTCGTAACACATCAAGTAATGTATCCTGTGGCTCGCAAAGGAACTCCATGACTTCACCATTGACGGTGCTGCTAACGTGTACTTTTGCCATGTGCTACTTCTCCTTTGCTCTTGTCGCAGCGATCACTGCCGCTCGTTTAACTAAAACTCCGACTACATGGCGACGATACTCAACTGTTCCGCGTCGGTCCGAAATAGGCCTTGATGCATTAGACGCGGCATCAGCCGCCGCCTTTAGTGCGGTGTCATCCAACTTACTGCCGATCAGTGCATTTGCCGCCTCTGGCACTAGTAACGCTGTTACCGCCACTGCTCCTATGGCAACTCTAGCTGCAGTACAAGTTCCACTTGCAT
This sequence comes from Candidatus Azotimanducaceae bacterium, assembly GCA_047625245.1. Classification (GTDB taxonomy): domain Bacteria; phylum Pseudomonadota; class Gammaproteobacteria; order Pseudomonadales; family Azotimanducaceae; genus JAHRVQ01. Next base: position 4,286 of record JBLHQQ010000237.1, on the reverse strand, counting down.
CTAACGTCACACTGACACCGGCGCCGGCTACCGCGATGTCCATTTCTGATCTTGGAATAAACCTCAAATACGCGTCCGATGTACCGGCAGCGGGTTTAGCAATTGTGATTGCAGTTAACAGTTCATCTTTCGCCATGCAGTTTTGGCCTACACCGGTCACAAAGGCTTCCACGGAAACAGTTCGCTGCCCTTTTGGACCGTTAATCACGCATTCCGCCCCGTTCGCCATCAATGCTGGAATGGTATCCGCAGCAGGAGACGCATTACATAGATTGCCACCAACACTGCATCGACCTTGAACCTGTGTAGAGCCAATCAAATAGGCTGCGTCGACCAGACCAGGAAACATCGCATTTATGTCCTTGCGGGCGGTAAATTCCACACAGCTCATCGATGGACCAAGGCTTAATCCGCTATCGGTTAAAGTCGCGGACATCATTGAGTCGATTTTCTTGATATCGACGACGGCAACCGGGTTTGCCTGAGCCTTCGTTTGAATGATCAAGTCAGTTCCACCCGCCAATATTTGGGTAGCCATTTTGGCATTTGCGAGCAGGCTTACGGCCTCCTCAATACTGCCTGCCACTTTATAGTCAACTACTGCCATGCACGATGCTCCTGATATGAAATAGCCCTGAGGGCGTTTGTTCGTATGTCTTTTTATATGTCTTTTTATATGTATATCACGGCTTTGGGCAGCCAACCAAGACTCCCCTCCGAAAAAAAAATTACAGTTTCAATTACTGGTAAGGGCGAAACAACCTAAAAAAAGTAGCGCCAGGCAGCACCAAAAAATGCGCCTAATAACAAAATGACAGTGGGTATAAAGGACATCATCATACCCACGGTTCGAGTACCTGGTTCTTTTGTGTAAGCAATGCTGTAGAGCATGCGACCGACCAGAAAAATAACTCCCAGAGCCGCGGCCGCCAGGTCATGGATATAAAATGCGAATGCCCACAGGGAGGGTAAGAAGACAATAAGTTGCTCCAGGGTGTTGTAATGAATCCGGTATGCTCTTTCGAAATGTTCATTGCCGGTGGTTGCAGGCGCACTAACCCCGTATTTACCCCGAGCAGCACCCACCTTTCCGCCAAAGTACATAAACTCTAGCAGTGCCAGCATGGTAACCATTGTGACCAAGGCCATAGTATTTCCCCTATCAAATCGGCCATCACCTTACCATATACAGCCGTTCTGATTGCTTAAATGGACGTGCCTCATGTAGATTCTCGCCACTGTCAAAATGAAATTACGCGCCGACTTTATGCTCAAGAGTTACCTCTACCGAATCCTGATTAGTCTAATTGGCCATCTACCCTTGAAAGTACTGCGTGGATTAGGACATTTAATCGGCACATTGCTGTGGCTAGCTCGCTCTCGAATGTGGCTGGTGACTCGAGAAAATATCGCTCGCTGCTATCCTGGACTGGATGATCGCAAGCAATTCTTGCTGTCGAAGGAGAGTTTGCGGGAAACAGGCAAAACGATCACCGAAACCACCTATGTCTGGACCCAAAAAGTGGAAACGCTGCTGGCGCTGATTGGCTCCGTTGACGGACAACCTGCGGTTGAACGGGCTCTGGCCACAAACAAAGGTGTCATCTTCGTGATTCCCCACCTCGGCAACTGGGAAGTCATCAACCACTTTCTAGGTCAACATTACGGTCTGACCCACATGTACCAGCAGAACCATAACCAGAAGCTTGATCAATACATCCAGAAGCGACGAGACCGCACCGGAACGCGATTTGTGTCAACAAGCCAGAGCGGAATAAGATCTCAGATTCGAACGCTGAGGAGAGGCGGATGCGTCGGCATCATGCCTGACCAGGAGCCTCTCATCCACACGGGTCAGTTTGCGTCATTTTTCGGGATTGATGCCTTAACCAACGAATTGGCCGCAGGATTTGCCCGAAACGGCGCGGCAATGTTCATCGCAGTTTGTGAACGAACCAGCTCCGGTTTCGCCATTCGCTTTGATCCTATCGAGGGAACAATCGACACTACTCTTTCTGCCGTCAATCTGGCGATTGAGGGTGCAGTAAGAAAGAAACCTGCCCAATACCTTTGGTCCTACAAACGTTTTCGAACACGCCCAGCAGGTAAGTTAGATTTTTATCAATTCGATAGACATCCGTTGCGAACCACAGTTGAGCGTGGGTTATTAAAATTTTATCTTACTATCCCAAGGTACATACCTAAGCGTCTGTTGCGGCCCATAAGCTCGCTGTTGGCGCTGTTTCCTTTTGTCGCGACAAAAAGAAGCAAAATCACCCGCGTCAATTTACGCCAATGTCAGCAGGATCCAGCGCTACTGCGATTATCTATAGCAAACCTGATCGAATCGGCTCTAGAAGCACCTGGGATTTGGCAGTCTGGTACTGATTTCATGAATCAAATCGCTACAGTAAAAGGAGATATCAGCTCAACGCGAGGCACCATTATCCTGACACCGCCGCTCGGCAGTCGAGAGGCCTTGATGAAGTATCTCGGCAACCAATTTTTCGTGACTGAGTATTACCACCCCAATACAGTTACTTCCCTCGATGAGATGATTCGCCTGAAACGCCAATCCGAAGGCATTAAGCTCGTTGAACACGACGACTTCGGCCGGCGTCATCTCCTAAAACAACTCAATCTCGGCCGCACCATCACTCTGTGCCCCGACCAACAACCAAGGTTGCGAGGTGGACTGTTTATACCCTTTTTTGGTTTGCCCGCTCTGACCACACAAACGCTCTCGTGGTTGTTACGAGAATCGGGTGCCGACTTGGTACTCGGGTGTGCCAGGAAACAAGGGCACAAATTTGACATCTCTCTGGAAAACCTTTGTTACGAACCTGAATCAACGGATGAATCGCTATTGCTTAGCATTAATCAACAGCTTGAGTCGACAATTCGAAAGGAACCGCATTTGTATCGTTGGTCAGATAAACGTTTTAACATTCAACCCCTTGGTCGGCCGAAGATATACCGATAAAAACCTATAACTGACTATCAACCTTAACAATGTATCTATCTCCGCCGCCTTAGCTGGTGTAACTTAAGGCTAGGTGATTCAGGCACCAGCCACCTTTGGCAAACTCAACCGAGCTGAACCTTTCTTCTACGGGGAGTCGCCCGTGACATCCATTTACGCAGAAACAAACTTACCTACGGTACATGGCACTTTTCGCCTCCGTGCTTATCGCTTTTCGAAGACTGTCGAGCCTCTGGCAATGATCAGCGGCTACATAAATCGCAAATTGCCAATTGCCGTTCGAATTCATTCCTCGTGCCTGACCTCTGAAGTGCTGGGTTCCTGCAAATGTGATTGTAAGCAGCAACTAGATGCCAGTCTCGCCTATATTCAGGAACACACCGGAGTCGTGATCTATCTGCAACAGGAAGGCCGGGGCATTGGTCTCGGGGATAAGGTGCGGGTCTACGCTTTACAAGAGCACGGCTACGACACAATCGAAGCCAACGAAATGCTCGGTTTGCCAATCGATGCCAGGCAGTACGATGATGCTGTCTCGATTCTGAGGGACCTGGGAATTTCTCGCGTTAATCTGCTCACTAATAATCCGGAAAAAATCAGCGCGCTGATCAAGGCGGGTATTGAGGTTGTCGAGCGGACTACCATTGCCACCGTCATCGATCCCCATGCAGCGTCCTATATGGAGACAAAAAAAGTTAGAATGGGTCATATCTTAGAATGACAACAGATTTATGGCTGCCTCAAACAAATCCGAACTGTATTCAGACCACCTAAGCGAAGTTATAAAGCATTACCTCGGTGCCTCAAAGGCAATCGGCAAATCAGGTATAGTGATTGCCTCGGGTTCTCTCAAAACGGCCTTTTTGGATGACCATACCTATCCCTTTAAAGTGAACCCGCACTTCAAATCGTTGGTTCCCATCACCGATGTTCCCGATAGCTTTATCGTCTTACGAGATGGTGAAAAACCACAATTACTTTTTCATCAACCCGAAGATTATTGGCATATGACACCGGAACTACCTTCTGGTTACTGGGTAGAAGAATGGGACATCACGCCTATAGCCCAGGCTGGTGATGCACACAACCATCTCGGTGATCGTTACTCCCTCACCTATATCGGAGAAGAAACCAACGTCGCCACGCACTGGGGAATTGAAGATTGCAATAACCCAGATTTGCTGAACCCAGTTCATTTTCAGCGGGCTTACAAAACTGATTACGAGATCACATGCCTTCAAGAAGCGAGCAAGCTCGCGGCTTTGGGCCACCAAGCAGCCAAAAGTGCTTTTACCGAAGGCTT
>JBLHQQ010000236.1:0-5163 GCA_047625245.1 Candidatus Azotimanducaceae bacterium | reverse complement strand
TTAGTTAGCAACGTCCGTTTAAAACAGCGACAGAATATCGCTAGGCGCGTCGATAACATAGTCAGCACCCGCAGTGGTTAGTTCTTGCCGATCTCTAAACCCCCAAAGTGCGCCCACACCAATCAATCCCGCTGCACTGGCAGTCTCTATATCCACGGCTGTGTCGCCCAGTAAAGCAACCTCGGCGGTGTTGAGTCCTAGTAATCTGACAAGTTGCAGTGCACCCGTTGGATCCGGTTTATGGGCAACAGACTGACTATAGCCCTGAGCTGCGTAAAATGTATTGGCAGGAAAGAAATGATCAACGCAGCGTTGAACGAATTCGTGATCTTTGTTTGATAAAACTGCCACGGGAATCCGGCGCGCCTTGAGTTGCTCAAGCAGCGGCTCGATACCTTCATATATGCTGACATCGCGTTGCCAATTGTTCTGATAGTCAGCCTGTTGTCGTGCTAACACCCGGTCAATCGTTACTTCGTTTCGGAACTTTTCCGGAAGACACCGGACCACACATTGTCTGGCACCGTCGCCTATAAAGTATCTATAGGCCTCAATTGGATGGGACGGTAGTCCTTCTTCGATTAATACTCGGTTGAAGCAGTTGCCTAAGCTAACAAGCGTGTTGAGTAGCGTGCCGTCGAGGTCAAAGAGCAAAGCCTTAGCCTTAGTCTTAGATTTATGGATAGGTTTAGGTTTAGGCATCAATTGCAAGGAACCTCGGCTGAGATTTGACTCTTTCGATCCAGTCTTGGATCCGAGGAAAGTCAGCTAGGGAAAAACCACCCTCGTGACAGACATGGGTATAGGCGAATAAGGCGATGTCGGCGATGGAGTAATTTTCGACGAAATATTCGTGCAGACTAAGGTGCTGTTCCATAACTCGCAGCGCCTGATAACCGACAATCTGCTTTTTTGCTATTTCACTTTCATATTCATCAGCAGCATCGAGGATCTTCATCCAATAGCGTGCCGTGGCGATGTTGGGTTCGTGACTGTACTGCTCGAAGCCGAACCACTGCAGAACAAGAGCCTGGGAAAAAGGCTCGGCTGGTAAAAATTGGCTATCCCTTGCCATATACCAAAGGATCGCATTACTTTCTGCAAGAGTCCGCCCGGAACCCGCATCGAAGGTTGGTATTTTTCCATTAGGATTGATGCGTAAAAACTCTTCCGTTCTCGACTCGCCTTTGGTGATATCAATCTCGATGGTTTCAAAAGGTAACTCGAGTTGAGACATAAGCAGGCGGACCTTGTAACAGTTCCCTGAATCGGCCATCTGATAGAGGCGATATGTCATTTCACTTGCCCTTTTTGGTCCTTGATCAGTAGTGTTAGCTGGTCTTTGATTTCGTAAACATCCACCTGCTTACTGATTAGTTGGTTCTTGAGCCGATGAGCCAATGCCGGTCCAATAATGGGTTCGTTGTTACCATGCGGCTGGTCCGGCAGATTATAGTAACCCAGAGCAGACTGCAGAACCTCCATGATCTGGTCGACAACTCGATGCATGTGGAGTTTGAATATAGCGCGTCTTAAAGTGTCTGATTGTCCTGGCAATTGAACCGATAACCCAGAAATTTCAATGGCAATTTCGCTGAGCTGATTACGAATATCAGGGTCAGAGCCAAGGCTCTGCTGTGCGACCACAGTTTCCAGATCTAGCAACCAATTCTGTAGTAGTTCTAACTCGTTCATGGCATCTCCTCAGTAGCGTCCATACCTATCTTTACTTGAGTAACAGGTCTTTGGCTTCATTAATCTCTTCGTCGCTAGCACCTGGCTCAAGCCCCAGTATTTCTAGAGCCTCGGATTCGGTCATCCTGTTGCTCGATGTTAGGACGGCGCCTTAGCCTCTATAGCGTCGAACAAGTTTACCCATACCCCAAAGCCTGGACGCCCATTTAAAGATGGAGCCGAGAAAGGGCAAGGTCGGTCCTAGCAGAACAAACAGCCAATGAAGCCGCCCATTTAAACCTAGAAAGGTCATCGCTACACCAATGAGAGACCCCAGATACAGAGAAAAGAAGCGACTTAGAGACAAATTTTTACCGGCCAGCGCAATGACGAATGCTACTGCAACAAACAACATGTTAGTTCTGTTCCTCCTTGTGCCTGATTCGCAGTTTGATTACCGTATAAGCAACTAGGTTAGGGGTTTTCAAGATGTCCCGCAATGAGTCCAGCAGAAAGCTGGTGGTGGCAATATCAAGCAGCGCTTTATTTGATCTAAGTGCTAGCGACGCGATCTATCGAGAGGACGGTGTAGAAGCCTATGCAGCGCATCAAATTAGTCATGAAACTGAAATACTGGCTGCCGGTGACGCCTTTGATCTCGTCCGAAAATTACTCAACATCAATCTTCTCGTAGATGGTGGCGGGGCGGTTGAAGTTATATTACTTTCACGAAATACAGCGGACACGGGGTTGCGAGTCTTCAACTCAATCCAGCACTATGAACTGCCCATTATTCGAGCCGCCTTTACAGGTGGTGCCGCACCGTATCGTTATATGATTCCCTTCGGTTGCCACTTGTTTCTCTCAACAAATTCTAACGATGTTAGAGAGGCACTACAAAACGGCTCTGCGGCAGCCAGCATATTACCGAGCAAGCGGCGAACCAGTACATCCAATGATATTCTGAAATTCGCATTCGACGGCGATGCTGTGCTCTTTTCTGATGAAGCGGAGAGGATCTACCAGGAACAAGGGTTAGTAGCATTTGCGCAGAATGAATCAGCGGCAGCGAATACACCCCTAGCCGGTGGACCTTTCAAGCCTTTTCTCGCAGCGCTTCACGACCTGCAACGATTATTCGAAGCAACCCAGAGTCCAATTCGTACGGCGCTTGTTACCGCGCGCTCAGCGCCGGCCCACGAACGAGTCATCAAAACACTACGCGATTGGAACATCAGGCTCGACGAATCGCTTTTTCTGGGCGGGATGAAGAAGAGTGAATTTCTAAAAGCATACGACGCTGACGTTTTTTTCGATGACCAGGCGGAGCATTGCGCCCATGCTAGCGAAGTGGTGGCAACCGGCCACGTTCTGCATGGCGTAACCAATCAGCTAAAAGAAGGCCACCTTGATTCCGATACTAAATAGCATCGAGGCAAGGATCGGGCGCAATATCTTATCCGGAATATGACGACCAAGTTTTGCGCCCAGATGTACCGCTGGCAAGGAACCCAGCAGAAGGGCGCCTAATAATAAAAAGTCAACATTACCGAGATAAAGGTGTCCCAATCCGGCAAACAATGTCAGTGGGACCGCGTGGGCGATGTCAGTTCCAACAACCTTGATGCCTCTCAACAGGGGATAAAATACCATCAATAACGCGGTCGCGATCGCGCCTGCGCCGACTGATGACAAGGTTACGATGAATCCCAACAGAGCACCCATAACCGGTGTAGCCCAGCGTATTCGATCAGCATTTAGGTTTAGTCTGTGACCGACAAAACTAGTTAGATAGGTGCGAAAGATGATGGCGAACGACGTTAGTATTAACGTAAAGCCAAGCATGGTCGAGATGATGGACGCGTAATTTTCTGGCGCTTCGAACCAGTTGTCCAATATATAGATCGCCAACGCACTGGCGGGTAGGCTGCCTAAACCCAATAAAAAAACGAGATCCCAGCGAACTGATTTCTGCATCGCATGAGTCACCGCACCACCGGCTTTTGTAATAGCGGCATATAGCAGATCTGTTCCAACAGCTATATGAAGGGGAAAGCCAAAGGCAAGCAGGAGAGGGGTCATGATTGAACCGCCACCTACACCAGTAACACCAACGGCTAAACCGACGGTTGCACCAGCTATGATGTAGAGTAGAAAATCCAAGGTAGGGTAGGCCAGTAGCGTTTGAAGTTGTAAACTTAGAGTAATGTATCTATTCTTGAAAAGAATATTTGCTGATATTTTTAGACGAATATCGAATATCAAATATCAAATATCAAATTTTGAATGAGGGTCGTGTTCCATGAAGCTACAACAACTTAGATATATATGGGAAGTCGCACATCATGATCTCAATGTGTCGGCCACAGCCCAGAGTCTCTACACCTCACAACCCGGTATCAGTAAGCAGATTCGTCTACTTGAAGATGAACTGGGTGTTGAGGTGTTCTCCCGCAGTGGTAAGCACCTGACCCGCATTACACCCGCCGGTGAAACCATCATCGAAAAAGCCGGTGAAATCCTCCGCAAAGTTGAAAGTATCAAACAGGTCGCGCAGGAGTTCAGTAACGAGAAGAAAGGCAGTTTGTCAGTCGCGACGACCCATACTCAGGCTCGTTATGCGCTTCCGGGTGTCATTGAAAGTTTTATTGACCGTTACCCTGACGTGTCCCTGCACATGCATCAGGGCAGCCCCATCCAGATCTCCGAACTTGCCGCCGATGGCAATGTAGACTTCGCCATTGCGACAGAAGGCCTTGAACTGTTCAATGATCTAATCATGCTACCTTGCTACCGATGGAACAGATGTATTGTGGTGCCCAAGAATCATCCTCTGACTCAGATTTCCAAGATTTCATTAGAGGATGTTGCTGAATATCCGATTGTGACTTATGTGTTTGGCTTTACCGGCCGCTCGAAGCTTGATGAGGCCTTTAAGCACCGGGGACTCGCACCGCGAGTTGTCTTTACCGCAACAGATGCCGATGTCATCAAGACCTACGTCAGATTAGGCCTGGGTATTGGCATTATTGCCCAGATGGCCTTTGAAGAAGAGGACGACTCAGACCTGGTTTCAATTGATGCCAGCCATCTGTTTGAGCAAAGTACAACGATGATTGGCTGCAGACGTGGGACATTCCTAAGGGGTTATATGTATGAGTTCATGGAACTCTTTGCGCCTCATCTAACTCGTGAGGTGGTTGACGCAGCTTTCGGCAAAACCAGCCGTGCAGACTTAGAATTGTTATTTGATAGTATCGAGCTGCCAATAAAATAGAAGTTGAAATTCTAAATGAAATCTAGATCTGGGTTGTCATTTAGGATTTCCTTTCCTTCATCTTTCTTCGACTGTGATTTACCCAGTACTTCTTTCGCGAATTTGAAGTAGACCGTATAGACCTTCCGCTCACCTTCATCGGTATCGACTACAAAGAAGGGCGCTCGCTCTGCTTTCACTTCCGCTGCCAAGAGCATGCCGGCTGAGTCAGG
>JBLHQQ010000235.1:0-5173 GCA_047625245.1 Candidatus Azotimanducaceae bacterium | reverse complement strand
TCCCAGCCCCGGAAGGTTTTTTGGCCAGGTGGTGACCATTCGCCATTTGAAGGTTTGTACAGGTTGAACTTCACCGGCCCCGACACTGCTTTGCTGGTTTGACCCGCCACAGCTTATAAGGCTAGTGGACAATAGAAGCACGCTTAGTATTTTTAACATCGATCGCCTCATGATTTCCTCAATATATTCTATGCTGGTTGTAAATTGGCGTATGCGAGCATCAGCCACTTACTACCCTCAGAATTAAAATTTACCTGTATTCTTGCTTGTTTTCCTTCACCCTCGTAGTTCAGGACTACCCCCTCACCAAACTTGTTGTGAACTACTCGTTGTCCGAGTTTGATATTCGAATCACCTACTTCAATATCAAATCCACTTTTCCTGGGTCGCACTTTCATGGCCGGTTTAGTGACCACGTTCGTCAGTCTGACTTCCTGTATTAGCTCCTGGGGAATTTCTGTGATAAATCGAGAAATTCGATTGTAGTTTTCTGAACCGTTTATTCGGCGTGACTCGGCGTGAGTCAGATAGAGTTGCTTCATGGCTCTGGTAATACCGACATAACAAAGACGTCGCTCCTCTTCTAGCCGCCCAGGTTCTTCTAACGACATTTTATGGGGAAAGAGTCCTTCTTCTAATCCAGCCAAGAATACCAGGGGAAACTCCAGACCTTTTGCACTGTGCAAGGTCATCATCTGCACACAATCCTGATTCGGGTCACTCTGACTTTCTCCTGCCTCGAGGGCCGCGTGACCTAGAAACTCATCGAGCAACGTTAAGGGTACCGTCGGTTCATCTATTTGCTGGGTATCTTCTTCAGGATCGAAGGTCCTTGCTGCTGTGACCAATTCCTGGAGATTTTCTAATCTCGCCTGACCTCGTTCGCCTTTTTCTTTTTCGTAGTAGGACTTCAACCCACTGTGTTCAATCACAATATCAACCAGCTCAGCGAGGTTGGAGTCTGTAGTTGCGTTGTCCATGGTCTCAATCAATTGAAGAAAACCCTTAAAAGCATTCTTCGCTCGACCCGTCATTTCCGGAGATTCCGCAAGGCGACCCGCAGACTGCCACATGCTGATATTAGAGGCTCGAGCGAGTTGGCGAATTTCTCCAAGAGCTTTATCTCCAATGCCCCGAGTAGGGGTATTAACCACTCGTTCAAATGCAGCGTCTGAATCTCGATGACTCACTAACCGCATATAGGCAAGTACATTTCTAATCTCGGCTCGTTCGAAAAATCGCTGGCCGCCATAAATTCGATAGGGGATCTGAGAACGCAGCATTGCCTCTTCTAATACTCGGGATTGAGCATTTGATCGATATAGAATAGCGGCTTCTTTGTAATTGTTACCCTGATTACTCCAATCTTTGATTCGAGCAACAATGTACCGCGCCTCATCTATCTCGTTAAACGCGGCGTACAAGCTGATCGGATCTCCATCACCGCTTTCGGTCCAAAGTTCCTTGCCCAGTCGTCCTGCATTTTTATCGATCAAGCCATTAGCTGCATTGAGGATGTTGGCGGTGGAACGATAATTTTGCTCCAAACGTATTAGCTCACTATTCGGGAAGTCACGGCTAAATTTCTGAATGTTCTCGATCTTCGCGCCACGCCAACCATAGATTGACTGGTCATCGTCTCCAACCACAAACAGATTGTCGCGGTCACCGGCTAGTACCCTGAGCCATGCGTATTGGATCGAGTTAGTATCCTGGAACTCATCTACCAGCAAATAGCTAAACCGCTTGCGATAGTGTTCAAGTATCGGCGGATTATTCAACAGCAGCTCATGGGCTCGTAGCAGCAACTCTGCAAAATCAACCATACCGCCACGCTTACACGCATCTTCGTAGGCACGATAGATTTCGAGATGGGTTTTGACGTAAATGTCGCCGTAGTCTTCAATGTTCTGTGGGCGCAGACCCTCATCCTTTTGACCATTGATATACGAAACAGCCTGTCTCGCTGGCCATTTTTTTTCATCAAGATCTAGACTAGAAATAGTGCGTTTCACCAGCCTGAGCTGATCATCTCCATCCAGGATCTGGAAATTTTGTGGTAGCCGCGCCTCCTGCCAATGAGTCCGCAGCAGACGATGGGCAATACCGTGAAAGGTACCGACCCACATGCCACGAACCGGCATAGACATCAGGCTTTCGATTCGAGAACGCATTTCTGCGGCGGCTTTGTTAGTGAAGGTGACCGCCAATACACTATAGGGCGAAATTCCTTCAGTTTGGATCAGCCAGGCAATACGGTTGGTGAGCACCCGAGTTTTACCACTACCGGCACCAGCCAGTACCAGATAACTACCGGTCGGCGCAGCCACAGCTTCACGCTGCGCTTCGTTTAAGCCATCAAGTAAACCAGAGACATCCATTTATTCTACCGTGACTGATTTCGCAAGGTTCCGAGGTTGATCGACGTCAGTGCCTTTCATCACGGCAACGTGATACGCGAGTAACTGCATGGGAACGGTATAGATGATCGGTGATATTAGTGCGTCGCAGGAGGGCATGGCGACTAGAGTAAGACCTTCAGCTTCTGTAAATTCTTGTTCGTCACCAAATACATACAACACACCGCCTCTCGCTTGTACTTCTTCGAGATTAGATTTGATCTTGCCAAGTAATTCATCATTAGGCGCGACCGCAACTACTGGCATATCCTCATCGACTAACGCTAGAGGACCATGTTTCAGCTCTCCTGCTGGATAACCTTCCGCGTGAATATATGAAACTTCTTTTAGCTTTAAAGCACCTTCCATGGCGATAGGGAAATGACTGCCGCGACCCAAAAATAGCGCATGGTGTTTTTCTACAAAGTTCGTTGCGATCTTTTCAATTCGGTTATCCAGAGTAAGAACCTTCTCGATAAGCCCAGGCACTTGATGAAGGCTTTTAACCAGATCTATTTCAGTCTGCGGGTCCAATCCTTTTTGTTTACCTATGGCCAACACCAGTAACATCAGATCAACCAATTGAGTCGTAAACGCCTTTGTGGAAGCAACACAAATTTCTGGCCCCGCCTTGATCATCAAGGCGAGGTCCGATTCTCTAACGAGAGAACTATTGGGCACATTACACAGACACAGACTCGCGACATAGTGATCAGAAGTTGCATCTCGAAGGGCTGCTAGTGTGTCCGCAGTTTCACCAGACTGGGAAATCGTCACGAACAAAGTACCTTTGATGACAGCAACTTCCCGATATCGAAATTCACTGGCAATTTCGACACTACAGGGAAGCCCGAGAAGCTCTTCAATCCAGTATTTTGCGACAAGCCCCGTGTAAAAGCTGCTGCCACAAGCGACAATCTGAATGGCTTCGACTTGAGAAAATATCTTATCCGCACCAACACCAAAGGCGTTAATCAGAATATGCTCATCCGTGACTCGTCCTTCTAAGGTCGCTCGCACCGTGTCAGGCTGCTCGTGAATTTCCTTCATCATGTAATGGCGGTAAGTACCCTTGTCCGAACTGTCCTGAGTATCACTTAGCGTGACAGCTCGTTCCATTACGGGAGTGCTATCAACACCGATAATATCCACGCAGTCCGCGCTGACATCTACGATCTCTCCTTCATTAAGAAAGATAAATCGATCAGTAACCGGTCGTAGCGCTTGAGGATCCGACGCTACAAAGTTTTCTCCTATACCGAGCCCAATAACCAGAGGGCTGCCAAGTCGAGCGGCAATAATATGATCTGGGTAGTCGGCATGAATCACCGCCACCGCATAGGCACCGACGAGTTGGGTCAGGGCTTTTTGAACACCAGTGACAATGTTTGCGGACTTGCTGACCTCGAGATGGACCAGATGTGCAATAACTTCTGTATCAGTTTCAGAAGAAAAAGCATATCCCGCGGCCTGCAGCTGTTTTCTCAATGATTCGTGGTTTTCAATGATGCCATTATGAACTACCGCGACCACATCGCTTGAAGAATGGGGGTGTGCATTCGCCTCGGTAGGCTTTCCATGAGTCGCCCAGCGAGTATGGGCAATACCCAGGTGACCATTTAAACCGGATTTTGCCTGAGCTTCTCGAAGGCTGCGAACCTTACCAACGCGCCGTTCCCGTCGCAGAACACCTTGACTATCCAGGACCGCAAATCCAGCCGAGTCATATCCGCGATATTCTAGCCTCTGTAGACCTTCGATCAAGATTTCAGCTGATTGCCGCCGCGTTGCCGTTCCAACTATTCCACACATTATTTGTCTCTTGGTCCTCTCCAGCCGTCGATGTTACGTTGTTTACTACGACCCACGCCTAAGGTTTTAGCTGGAACATCTGTTGTAATCGTTGAACCCGCTGCTATGGTCGACCACTCTCCGAGTCTAACTGGCGCAACCAAACAGGCGTTAACACCTACAAAGACGCCATCCTCAATATGGGTGTTAAATTTATTCACACCATCGTAGTTACAAGTGATCGCACCAGCGCCGATATTTACCTTACTACCAATCGTGGCGTCACCCAGATAACTTAAATGAGAAGCCTTGCTACCCAATCCCAATCGAGATTTCTTAATCTCGACAAAATTGCCCACCGCAACCTCGGCTTCAAAATATGTGCCTGGACGTAATCGGGCAAAAGGTCCCACACTACAATCGTTTTCTAGAATTGCGCCATCAATATGAGTGAAGGGTTTGATCTCAGTTCCGTCACCAATTTCGGCGTTGCGAATAACTGAATTTGCGCCGATCTTGACATTATTGCCAAGCTTAACTCGACCTTCAAAAATACAGTTAACGTCGATAAACACGTCCTGTCCGGTCGTCAGTTTACCTCGCAAATTAAATCGGTCAGGATCTACAATTTGGACACCTCGAGACTGTAAGTCTCGTACTGCACATCCTTGATAGTACCGCTCCAGTTCCGCTAGCTGTTCGTAGTTGTTGACGCCCTGAACCTCGCGATGATCATTCGCTTTGACCGCCGCAACTTGTCGCCCAGCTCGATTGGCAATCTCAACAATATCCGTTAGTAAGTATTCACCTTGGTCATTGTCGGAGTTTAGTTCAGATAACCAGCCCTTTAACAGAATAGCGTCGGATACCATGACACCGGTATTAATTTCCTTGATCTCTTTTTGCTGGTCGCTTGTATCTCGCTCTTCAACGATCGATTCGATTTGGTCGCCACTTCGAACGATACGCCCGTAGTTAAAAGG
>JBLHQQ010000234.1:0-5192 GCA_047625245.1 Candidatus Azotimanducaceae bacterium | reverse complement strand
AACGACACTACTGTGTCGCGAAATTTGGTATCTTTTTCTTGTTTGAAGGCTAGGGATGAAAAGGGATCTATGATGATACTGGGCAGACGAGAAGTATCGAGTTGCCCTTCCTCTAAATCGAATTCCCAGGTTCGATTCTGCTGAGCCATTAACTTTCGTTGTAGTCGATTGGCTAATTTACTAATGACAATTTGAGAATTCTGCAAGTGCTTATCGAGCACTCCGCGCAATCGCTCAAGTTCTGCCGGCTCACAGAGTTCATCAGCAAAAATTGTTTCATCAAACTGTTGAGTGAAGGACTTATAGGCGCTTTCTTTGGGTCGAAGCCAACTTTGATCCACCGTATCAGGGGGACCACCGGCTTCATCCTGATCACCCTCGCCTTCAGCCATATCCATGGCTTCCATATCAGCCGGCACTTCGCCTTCAATGGCGTCAGACATATCACCATCGGCACCGGCATCTTGATCAGAGGCATCGTCTCCAGCATCCGCTTCTACTTCTTGATCGTCCTGCTCTTGATCTTCAGCATCGCCGTCGGCATTTTCCTCGCCCCAGTCCTGACTGAGACCAAGGTCATCTATCAGGTGCCTGGCAATGTCTCTAAATGCTGCTTGATCGCGCATCGAGTCCTGCAAGCCGTCGAGTCGATCACCAATACTTTGTTCAATATGCTCGCGCCACAAGCCGAGAATATGTTCTGCGGTCTCAGGCAAAGGAATACCGAGGCGCTCTCGAATCATAAATCCTACAGCTTCACCGAGGGGAGCTTCGGTCTGATGTTGAATTTTTTGAAACCCCTGGCTGACACATCGCGCCTCAAGCTGGGCGTTCAAGTTGGCTTCGACACCTTTCATCAAATAGGAACCAAGTGAAGCCACCCGAGCTTCCTCGACGCAGTCAAACAAATCCTGAGCGATACCAATGTCCGGCCGATGTTTTCGGTGTTCATTTTCATCATGAAAACGAACTCGTAAGGCAAATTGATCAGAGGTGCCGCGCAGAATGGCGAGCTGTTCAAGCGTTAGGCTTGCATCGGGTAGTGGGACGCGCGCTCGATTACCTTGAATGTAAGCTTTGCCTCTCCCAAAACTCACATTCAATTCTTCGTTACCGGAGATTGCCCTCATGGTGGAGGTAACGGCTTGTTTAAAAATCTCCGTACTGTCGTCCAGATCTGCCACGTTTTTTAGTCTCTCTGGGCTCAGGCAAGCACAACTTTGGAACTTGATTCCGGCAGTTCTTCACCCATGCAACGCTGATAGTACTCAGCGACAATGGGCCGCTCGGTTTCATCGCACTTGTTTAAGAAGGTCAAGCGGAACGCAAAGCCGTAATCGTTAAAAATTCGAGCATTTTCCGCCCACATAATCACCGTCCGCGGAGACATGACGATAGATATATCGCCATTGATAAAACCTTGCCTGGTCAAATCAGCAACCGACACCATGTTCGATAGCGTCTTACGCTCAACGTCAGGTATCTTCGAGGCAATGATGTCCGTCTCACTTTCATGAGGAAGATAGTTAAGAGTGGTAACAATATTCCAGCGGTCCATCTGACCTTGATTGATCTGCTGTGTACCGTGGTACAAACCCGACGGGTCACCAAGACCAATAGTGTTCGTGGTGGCAAACATTCGGAATGAAGCATGAGGGCTGATGACCTTGCTCTGGTCAAGCAAGGTGAGTTTACCTTCAACTTCTAGAACTCGCTGAATCACAAACATCACGTCAGGGCGGCCTGCGTCATACTCGTCAAACACAAGAGCGCAAGGCCGTTGCAGCGCCCAGGGTAGTAGCCCCTCTTTAAACTCAGTAATCTGCTTGCCGTCTTGAAGCACGATCGCATCTTTACCGATGAGATCCATACGACTGACGTGGCTGTCGAGGTTGATTCGAATACAGGGCCAGTTGAGTCGAGCGGCAACCTGCTCAATGTGAGTTGATTTACCGGTTCCGTGGTAACCCTGAATCATGACCCGCCGATTGTGGCCAAACCCGGCTAATATCGCCATGGTTGTTTCGTGGTCAAACAAATAGCTGCTATCAATTGCAGGGACGTGTTCCGTGGCTTCTGAAAACGCAGCAACCGTCAGATCAACGTCGAGGCCAAATACTTCTCGAACGTTTACTTCGGTATCTGGAGAATCCATAGTATCCAGGGTTTTATTCGGCTGATTCATGGCACTGCCTTACATTGTTTATAAGCTTAGTAAAAGTTCATGCGCGATCGGTTTGTCACGATCAAAAAAATAATCCCACTGCCAACAAAACTAATCGCTTGAAAAATCGATGAGTCTGCCGGACCGCGGGAGGCCCAAAGAATAGCGGTAATGAATATAAATTACCAACTACTCGCTTTTCTCAATCTGTACGCCGCCAATAGAAACGTTGGCTACTAATTAAATCCGTTAAAACAACTCACAGGGAGTTTTAAAATGGCGCTTATTTACCTCATCAGGCACGGTCGTGCAGCAGCAGGATTTACCGACAATATTGACCCAGGGCTAGATGATCTGGGAAAGACTCAAGCCGATGATGCCGCATCAGTGTTGCAAGAGCATTTGCCACTTAGTCTTGTTTCGAGCCCCCTCTTGCGCGCTCAGGAAACTGCCTCACCCCTCGCTGAGCGAACTCAGCAACAGGTGATAATCGAAAACCGCATTGCGGAAATCCCATCGCCGGGCCTGTCCCTTGCGCAGCGTGGTCCTTGGCTCAGCGAGGTCATGGCCGGCCGGTGGTCTGAGCAATCCGAAGACTTGCAGTCATGGCGAACAAAACTCCTGCAGTGCCTATTAGAACAAGAGGCTAATACGGCAATGTTTTCTCATTTCGTTGCCATCAATGCCGCCTTGGGGCTCGCAACAGAGATCGACGAGATATTTCTGTTTAGACCGGACAACGGATCCATCACGATTCTCGATAACGCCGGTGGAAAACTCAATCTCGTCACACGAGGGGAGGAAGCTGCAACTAAGGTGAACTAAGACGAAGGTAAACTAACACCCGCAAGAGAAAGAAAACCCGATTCGAGCGGAATCCAAGGGTCGCCGACGTGAATGCCTTTCACTCGAGCATCAACTTCTGCAGCATTGGCGAGACAACGAAATAGGTCCTGTCGGCTACGATGCTGCAGGCATTTCCCGACAATCGCTTTCCTTTTATCCCAGACGCGAAACTTCTGATAAACACCTGCCGTCGATTGACCAGCATCGAGGGCTTCGGTGATTCTAAGCAGGTTACGAACTTCCCGGGCAAACATTGTATTAACGTATAACACCTCAGCACCCTCACCTCTCAGACCTTGAAGCATACGAAGGGTTTGCCTTCGATCCTGAGCGACGGCCATATCAATAAGCCCAAAAACATCGAAGCGAGTGTTGTCAGCGACACTGCTCATGACCAACTGGGCGTCGACATTTCCATCGGGAGACAATAATTTGAGACGTTCAATTTCCTGAGCAGCAGCTAACAAATTGCCTTCTAGCCGATCAATCAGAACCTGAATCGCGCCCCGGTCAGCTTTTAGTCCATTCGCCTGCATCCGCTGGCCGATCCAACGGGGCAAGTCTTTTTTATCGACAGGCCACACCTGCACAAATACACCTTTGGCATCTAAAGCTTTAAACCATTTGGTTCTTTGGGAAGCCTGATCCAAGCGCGGTAATACTAGCAACATCGTGGTACCTTCGGCGGGTTGTTCGATATAGCTCAATAGCGCCTTAGCACCTTTGTCGCCTGGCTTGCCGTTTGGCATACGAAGCTCTAGGATCTTTTGTTCCGCAAATAGACTCATACTGTTCGCGGAAAACAATACTTCTTCCCAATCAAAGGACCCATCGACGTGGAAAAGTTCGCGTTCGAGATAACCTTTCTTTTTGAGTTGACTACGAACCGTCTCAAGCAACTCCTGAACCAACAGTGGTTCGTCGCCGCTGACCAGATAAACTGGACTAACGGATTTGCTGAGGTTGGAGGCTAGCTTATCGGGATAGACCTTCATGAATCCTCGGCAGCGTCTCCTGAATTCAAATTGCGCAGGGTTGCGCTAAATCTTCGAACCAATTGGTCTGCAATATCCCGCCGCATCTCCTCGACCAGTACCAATTCCTCTTCGGCATTACCGACAAAATTACTTGAGTCAAAGGAGTAAATTCGCTCCGCACTCAGTGCCGTATCTGCAATGAGTTCCTTACCTCCCGCTGCTGACACTGAAAACACCGCCCTCACCTTGACTTCATATTCAGCAACCGTGATATTTCCCGAAGTCGCCACCGGTCTTCTGGTCGTTGTTTCTGACGCGAGTCGAATCACGTACTCCGCTTCTTGGCCAGGATTAACTGAGACACCAATGCTTTTGAGCGTGTCTTCTAATTCATCCGCCAGGTCGCTATGACTGTTTGCGGCAATGATAGAGACACTTTCCACTGCAAGGTCGTAACCGCCGGTTCCACGTAACTGGAACCCGCAACTCGCTAGCAGCATTGTAAGAAAGACCAGTGAAAGTAGACGCATTAAGAGACCACAAAGTTAACAAGTTTGTTGGGCACAACAATAACCTTACGTATCGTTTTGCCTTCTATAAATTTCTCTACATTTTCTAGCGATCGTGCTTCACTTTCAATCTCAGCCCGATCACCGTCAGGAGAGGTTTCAAACTTGGCGCGGACCTTGCCATTAATTTGTACGACCATCTCAATCACGGTCTTCTTCAACGCAGCTGTATCCACCTCTGGCCAGGTTGCTTCATTGATGTCTCCAGCTGTGAGTTCTTGCCAGAGAGTTTGACAAATATGCGGTGTAATCGGAGCCATGATTACCACGGCGGCTTCCAGTGCTTCCTGCACCACAGCACGACCTTGAGGGCTTGTGTCTTCAAACTTTGCGACCTGATTCATCAATGACATTATGCTCGAGACCACGGTGTTGAAATGGATGCGTTTGCCATAGTCATCAAAAGCGCTTGAGATCGTTTCATGAACTATTCGGCGCAGTTGTTTCTGCTCATTAGATAGCTCTGTTGGTTTCAAGCCAGCGATAGCGCCACCTGACATGTGATCCTTGGCGACATTCCAAAATTTTGTGCGAAGCCACCGATTAGCAGATTCAACACCATTCGCAGACCACTCAAAAGACTGTTCCGGCGGCGCCGCGAACATCATGGCCATCCGCACAGCGTCTGCACCATGG
>JBLHQQ010000233.1:0-5195 GCA_047625245.1 Candidatus Azotimanducaceae bacterium | reverse complement strand
CTCGCCACCGCCGAGAGGCTCGTGATCGACAATTGCCGGCATACGGTTATTGGGGCTAACCTTTAAAAATTCCGCGGTAAACTGATCGCCCCCACCGATATCGACAGGAATCATGTTGTAAGCCAAATCACACTCTTCCAGCATGATAGAAACTTTCCAGCCGTTTGGTGTAGGCCAATAAAACAGATCAATCATTTAGGTTTCCCACTCACAATGTTCAATTAGAGTACCGAGAAAGATAGAGTATGGCCTATTGCGCTTCTAGTGCCTGCTCTAGTTCCACCCATCGGGACATCAACGCTTCAAGCTCGGTTTCGAATACTGTTAACTTATCAAGTTCCGGTTGTTGTTTGGGACTCGTCAAATCAAAAAATCCGGGGGCAGCCATTTTTGCTTGCAGCGCCGCTATATTTCCTTCGGTCGATTCCACCTTATCAGGGATTTTTGCTAGTTCCCGCTCAAGCTTTTGTCGTTCTGCTTTACGTCGCTTATTACCCTCAAAGCTATCCCCAGGATCTGACCTTGCATCTGCTCGATTTAATGCAGAGTTCTCAGTCTTAAAGCCTTTCGAGCCTCGATACCAATCGCTATAACCCCCGACGAATTCTTGAATGCGACCCTCGCCCTCGAATACCAGCAGGCTGGTAATGACATTATCCAGAAAGTTTCGATCGTGAGATACGATTAACACAGTGCCTTCAAAGTCCGCTAGACGTTCTTCTAAAAGTTCCAACGTCTCGACATCAAGATCATTGGTCGGCTCATCGAGCAATAAGAAGTTTGCAGGTTCGGCAAACAATCGTGCCAACAATAACCGGTTCTGCTCTCCGCCGGACAGTGTTCTGATTGGCGCTCTGGCCTGGTCGCCATTAAACATAAAGTTGCTCAAATAGCTGACGACATGCAGAGACCTACCACCAATCTCGATGTACTCTCGACCGTCGGAGATATAATCAGAAACTGATTGCTCTGGGTTTAGTTGTTCTCGGTTCTGATCGAAATAGGCGATATCGAGTCTTGTGCCTAGTTTTACCTCTCCATTATCAGGTGCTTCCTCACCAAGAAGCAGGCGGATTAAGGTTGATTTGCCCGCTCCGTTGGGGCCAATCAAACCAATTCGTTCTCCTCGCTGGATAATCAGATCGAAATTGCTGACAATCTTTTCATCGGAGTAAGACTTACTAATTCCCGTCGCTTCCACAACTAGTTTGCCGGACTTGGAGGCGGTGCCAATCTCCAGCTGTAAGTTTCGTACGCTCCTGCGCTCCGATCTTTCCTTTCGCAATTTGACCAGAGTTCGAACGCGACCTTCATTTCTCGTTCGTCTGGCTTTGATGCCTTCGCGAATCCACGCTTCTTCCTGGGCCAGTTTTACATCAAAGAGCTTATTTTGTTCTGCTTCCACTTCCCGCTCATGGTCGCGCCTTTCCAGAAAGGTTTGGTAATCACAGTCCCAACGGGAGACACGACCGCGATCTATGCCGACTACCGATGTCGCAACTGCTTGCATTAGTTCGCGATCGTGGCTGACAAAAATCAATGTGCCAGCAAAATCCTTCATGACATTCTCTAGCCACTGAATCGTTGGAATATCAAGATGGTTGGTCGGTTCATCCAAGAACCACACATCGGGAGCAAGGACCAATGAGCGTGCGATGGCCACACGCTTTAGCCAACCACCGGAAAGATTTTGAACGTTCTGCAGGGGATCCATCTCGAGACGATCTAAAACCGCGTCAATTCGATACTTAAGAGACCAACCATCGACTGCTTCAATAGCATGTTGCAGCCGGTCGAGCTCCTTCAGAGAAATATTTTCTCTGACCACTGCTATCTCATAGTCTGCCAGAAGCTGGCCCACTTCTTTGAAAGCACCCGCCACCGCCGCAAAAATCGTTTGATCCTGACGCTCGGGCAGACTTTGTTCGAGTGCAGCAAAGCGCAAACCACTCTGACGCCAGACTGTTCCAGAATCTGGCAAGACATTGCCTAGCATTACATTCATCAGCGTAGATTTGCCGCAACCATTACGGCCGCTCAGACATATCTTGTCACCGGCCTGTACGGCCAGATCAGCAGCGTCAAAGATCACGTCGGTGCCGTAGGTTAACGACAGACCACTTAACGTCAGGACTGCCAAGTTATCGTTCAGTCTGGTATTTAGATTTCCAATCGGCATAAGGCATGCCGTAGACGATCTCTCTCGCCTCTTCATAATCGATCTCGATTCCTTTATCCTCTGCCGCCGCCCGATACCACTTGCTTAGGCAATTTCGACAAAATCCGGCGAGATTCATCAGATCAATATTCTGTACCTGTTTGTTCTCGTCCAGGTGCGCAATGAGCCGTCGAAACGCAGCTGCTTGCAGCTCGATCTCGGTTTGTTCGTTCATGGTGTTATCTCAATTTGGGTAGATCGGATTCGTGGCGGCGATTTTAACGCATCGCAACCCCAGTTGCTTTCAATCAATAGGGGAAACTTGGTGCCAACAGCGCAAATTAAGAGACAACAGCGCAAATTAAGAGACAACAGCACAAATTTAAAGCCAACTGCGCATATTTGGCGCCAACTGCAAAAATAAAGCTAATAGTGGAAAGTTAATGCAACCATTCAAGATCGGACAAAAATGGGTCAGCAATGCCGAACCAGAACTTGCCATGGGACGAGTCATTCGAATCGAAGACCGCCGGGTCTCGATTTATTTTGATCTGGTTGCCGAGGATCGAACCTACGCTGTCAATCAGGCTCCCCTATCCCGAGTGAAGTTCTCACCCGGTGATGAAATAGCGACCCAAGATGGCATTAGCATTAAAGTTATATCGATCAATGATCGAGATGGCATTCTCATTTATCACGGCCTTTACGATGGAACGAGTACCTCGGTCATCGAAACCGAGTTGGATCCCAACGTACGTTTTAGCAAACCTGAAGATCGGCTTTTCACCTCTCAGTTTGACACCAATGCCAGTTTCCATTTAAGAGTCCTCTCCAGGGCGAACCTTGCCAAAATATCGACCTCACCAATCCGCGGACTGGCGGGTCCGAGAATCGGCCTGATTCCCCATCAGCTTTATATCGCGAGCGAAGTCGCGAATCGGTTTGCGCCAAGAGTGTTGCTGGCCGATGAAGTTGGCCTGGGTAAAACCATCGAAGCAGGCCTAATTCTTCATCAGCAATTACAAACCGGACGTGCTGAACGCGTGCTGATCATTGTGCCCGAAGCACTCACATTTCAGTGGTTTGTAGAAATGATCCGCCATTTTAACCTTCAATTCACAATTTTGGATGACGAGCGATGTATGGATATCGTCAGCGATATGAGCGAATCTGCCGATCGTGACGATGAAGACGATGAAATCATCACCGACAGATACAACCCCTTTGAAGCACAGCAACTGATGATTTGCAGCCTGAATTTGTTTACCGAGAATGAAGATCGACTCGAGGAAGCACTAGAAGCCGAATGGGATTTGGTGATTGTTGATGAAGCTCACCACCTCCGTTTTGAACCTGATAACGTCAGTCCGGAATACCGCGTCGTGGAACAGCTCTCGCAGATTTCAAAAGGACTACTGCTATTAACAGCGACCCCAGAACAACTCGGCAAAGCGGGTCACTTTGCCCGTTTAAGGCTTCTGGATCCCAACCGATTCAATGATTTTGACAGGTACCTTGTTGAGGAGGCTAGTTTTGCCACAGTCGCCGAAGCCGCCACTGCATTACTCGAAGGCGACAGTGATAAAGCTGATGCTCGTCGCATTATTCAGGACTTGGTAAAACAGGAAGGCAGCGATGAGGAGCTAATTAGTGCGCTGCTGGACCGTCACGGAACCGGTCGTGTGCTCTTTAGAAATGTTCGAAGTAGCGTCAAAGGATTCGCCGATCGTATTCCTCAACCGGCCCCCCTTCGTTGCCCAGTGGCTTATGGCGAGAGCCTATATCCAGAGGAAACAATTGAAGACTGGCTGGATGTTGATCCTAGAATCGATTGGCTCATCGAGCTTTTAGAGCTGCGCCCGACAGACAAATTTCTGTTGATCTGTCGGAGTCGCACAACGGCTGTGTCCCTCGAAAAAAAGCTCAACAGCAAAACGCCTGTTCGCACCACACTATTCCATGAGGGGATGGATCTTATCGCCCGGGACCGAGCGGCGAACTACTTCGCCGATACCGATAAGGGTGCGCAGTTAATGCTCTGCTCGGAGATTGGCAGTGAGGGAAGAAACTTTCAGTTCGCGAGCAACCTGGTGCTCTTCGACCTGCCACTGAGCCCAGATCTACTTGAACAACGAATCGGTAGATTGGACAGAATCGGTCAACGTCGCGATGTCCAATTACACATTCCCTATTTTGAAAACACACAGTCCGAAGCGCTTTTTCGCCTCTATGATGAAGGCATGAACCTTTTTCAGGCACCCAATCCAGTTGCCCAAAACTTATTTGTCGCCGCAGATTTCCCGCCCCAGGACATTGAGACATCGGTTGTCACGCTGGCGCGAGAAAACCAGGTCGCTTTGGAAAACATTCAAGCTGGACGAGATCGACTCCTGGAATTGCATTCTTTTAACGAAATACGTTCTGACTCAATTATCGACCTGATCATTGAGTCGGATCTAAACCCCGCCATCAAGGACTATATGGAAGCCTCCTTTGATCATTTTGGATTGGAGTCTGAGGATCTCGGCAACCACGTCTGGCATTTAAAACCAACCGAGGGTATGGCGCGCAATGATTCGGTCAGCGTAGAAACGGCCGGTCACTACTACTATCCAGAATTGCCCGAAGAAGGCATTCGCTTTACCTATCATCGGGACACGGCTCTGACCCGGGAAGACGTGCAATTCTTAACTTGGGAAAGCCCTTTTGTGGTCCAAGCACTTGATGCAATTGCCTCCGACTTTGCCGGCAATAGCACGATGATTGCCGTCAAACACCCTTACCTGAAAAGTGGCACTCTGCTGCTGGAATCAATTTCCATAGTTGATTGTGCCGCCGAACGGTCGCTGATGGTCGACAAGTACTTGCCGCCGAGAATTATACGCAACCTGATTGCGCCAACCCTCAACGATATTGAGAGCAAACTTCCTTATGAGCCGATGACGGAATACCTATTGAAGATACCTCCTCACACTTTTAGACAGGTGCTTGAAAGTCAAATCGATGGGATCAAAAACATGCTCGCAAAGGCTCGAGA
>JBLHQQ010000232.1:0-5240 GCA_047625245.1 Candidatus Azotimanducaceae bacterium | reverse complement strand
GAATTTTCCTCCACCGAGCGCTATCTATTTGATCTCGAAATGGCAGCGGCAGATACACCAGGGATTATGCCTTTTGGGCAATCGATGGTTGCGCCGGTCATCATGAAATATGGCACGGAAGAGCAAAAAGCAAAATATCTGCCTGATATTCTATCCAGCAAAGCCTGGTGGTGTCAGGGCTACTCAGAACCTGGCGCCGGTAGTGACCTGGCATCGCTGCGCACCAAAGCGGTTCGTGATGGAGATGAATATGTCGTTAATGGCCAAAAGACCTGGACCACTCTGGGTCAATATGCGGATATGATTTTTTGTCTGGTCCGAACGAGCGACGACGGCATCCGCCAGATGGGCATTTCGTTTCTCCTGATCGATATGAATTCACCGGGTATCGAAGTGCGACCGATTATCACCATTGATGGGCCAATCGAAGGCCATCAAGAGATCAATGATGTGCATTTCACTGACGTTCGGGTGCCGATTGAGAACCTGATAGGCGAAGAGGGCAAAGGTTGGACTTACGCCAAGTACCTACTTGAGTTTGAGCGGGGCAATGCTTATTCCCACGGACTGAAGTCTGGTCTTTCTGGTCTCAGGAAAATGGCTGAGGCAGAACTAGCTTCTGATGGATCACGATTAATTGATGATGGTGATTTCCTGCGAAAGCTAAGCCAGATTGAGATAGATATTAGCGCGATGGAATTTACCGAATTGCGTATTCTAAGCAGTCTCAGTACCGGCAAGAATGTAGGTCCTGAATCGTCTTTGCTGAAATGTCGCGGTACGGAGATTCAGCAGGCGTTAACTGAACTTGCTGTGGAAGCCGTGGGTAACTACTCGATGCCTTTTGATAATACTGGTGTACTTAAGGGCGTCAACTTTGATCCGATTGGTCCGGAGTACGCATCTGCAACAGCGCCTTCATATTTCAATACGCGAAAGGTTGCGATCTATGCTGGATCAAATGAAATCCAGAGAAACATCATGGCCAAGATGGTGTTAGGTCTCTAGGCCTTCTTTCTATCGAGACCCTCTCAAGGTGTTATATCGAATCAGTGACGGCCGTCTTAAGCGACGTCACTGATATCAATTCCCAGAAATCGTGACTCACCTAATCTCTCTGCTGTGACGTGGGTAGGGGTTTGATGCTCCTCAGAGTACCGATAAATTTCCAGTAATGCTTCCTGCAACTTATCAATATGTGCAAGTACTTTGCGATGTTCATAGCCATCCCGTTCATAGTAAATGTCGATTATGCCACCTGCATTAATGACGAAGTCCGGCGCATAGAGCGTACCTTTATGAAACAGATACTGTCCTGCGGCGTCGTTAGCAAGTTGATTGTTGGCAGCTCCCGCGACGATTGGTGCCTGTAGCTCTACCAAAGTTGTAGTGTTCAGTGCACCCCCGAGTGCGCAGGGCGCATAAACTTCTACGTTTTGTTTATGAATATCGTTGTTGTTAATGACTTGTACCGAGTGATGATCCTGGACGCGTTGAATTGCCGGTCCATAGGCGTCTGAAATGAGCACCTCAGCGCCCTCGTTCACCAATAAGCTGACCAGGTTGCGGCCTACATTACCAACACCTTGAACGGCAACCTTTACGCCGCCCACCGATTCGGAATTGAATCGATACTTCAGGCTTGCTTTGATTCCCTGAAATACCCCATAGGCTGTGGAAGGAGAGGGGTCTCCATTCGCGGTGCTTCCGTCTGTTAATTCTCGTTGGTGAATGCCTGCCACATACTCAGTTTCTTGATACATGATTCGCAGGTCGGCAACACTGGTTCCCGAATCTTCAGCACCAACATAAGCGCCATGTAAAGTGTCGATGAATCGGCCCATTGCGCGCAAGTAAGATTCACTTTTAGCTGTCTTTGGGTCGCCAATGATGACGGATTTTCCGCCCCCTAGAGGAAGAGACGCCAAGGCAGATTTATAAGTCATACCCCGTGACAACCGAAGGACATCGGTGACCGCATCCTGTTCGTTCTCATAAGACCGCATTCGGCAACCGCCAAGGGCCGGGCCTAGATTACGGTTGTGGATAGCGATTAGCGCTAACAATCCAGTTTCAGGATCATAACAGCGAACTAATTTTTCGTGGTCAGCAAAATCCTCAAATGATTCTGCATCCAGTTCCTCTATTAACATATCGTTCTCTTGTCTTCGATGTTGAGCGTTCAAGCTGCTTGGGGATCAAAGATCTTGATCGCTTCCGGTTCTGCTGTGAGTTTGGCGAGCAATTGCTTATGTTCGAGACGAGTGGATCTATGGTGGCGTTCTTTCACGTAACCATAACCGCGAATTTTTTCCGGCAAGGCCAGGATCGCCTTGAGCGTTGCTGGATCAACTTCATCAAGCTCCAATACAGTACCCAACAGTTGCTCGTACTCACCTAAAATTTTGCGTTCAAGCTGTCGATCTTTGGTATAGCCAAAGGGATCAAGAGAGCTTCCCCGAAGGAATTTGAACTTCGCCAAAATATTAAACAATGGGAAAATCCAGCTGCCAAAGGTGAGTTTTCGAGGCAAGCCACTGTGGTCATCCATCGGTGCGATAAGTGGCGGCGCAAGGTGGATCGATAGCTTGTAATCGCCGTCGAATTCTTCCTCTAATGCGGCTTTGAAGCGCCCATCGGAATAGAGGCGAGCGACCTCGTATTCGTCTTTGTAGGCCAAAACTTTAAAATAGTAACGCGCTACCACCATACCGGTCTCTTCGCCGAACTTTTCTGTGACGGCGTCAACCTTTGACTGGTATTGCTCGGCAAGGTTTTGATCTTGGTAGGCCGTCAGGTACTGCCGTCGATCTTCTAACAGTTCAGATAAGGTTTGAGGCACAAGCACTTCTTCTTCACCGAAACGAATGGTCTTAGGGTTATGGGCTTTGAGGCGACCCAGGTTAAAAGCCAGTAGATTTTCATCAACAGAGGTACCATTGAGTCGAACAGCTTCGACAATCGCTTCGCTACTGATCGGTAGCAAGCCTTTTTGAAAGGCGAAACCGGCGAGAAAAATGTTGGCCGCCAACGTGTCACCTAGCAAGTTTTCGACGATTTCAGTCGCATTCACGAAATTAGTTGTTTCATCGCCGACACATTCTTTGATGATGTCATGCATCGATTCAGCTGGAAATTTCGCATCAGCGTTACGGGTAAACTCGGCTGTCATTGCTTCGTGGCCATTGATGATCGCGGCAGCCTGTCCTCGATCGACTTTAACCATGCTGTCGTTAGAGGCAGCCACCACAAGATCACATCCGATTACCAGTTTTGCTCCACCGGCTGCGATTCTGGCGGCGTGTATGTCCTCTGCCTGATTTGCGACCTGAAGATGAGTGATTACAGCACCAAACTTTTGCGCCAGCCCCGTCATGTCGAGTACCGAAGCACCTTTACCTTCTATGTGGGCCGCCATGCCTAAAATAGCGCCAAGCGTTGTCACGCCTGTGCCTCCCACGCCAGCCAGTACGACGCCGTAGGGTAGCTCGTGCTGGGGTAATATGGGTTCCGGGATATCAGAAAAATCAAAACTCGTTGTCGAAGTTTCAGCGGTCCGAATTTTTCCTCCAGTCACCGTGACGAAACTTGGACAAAAACCTTTGACGCAGCTCATGTCTTTATTACAGCTCGACTGTTCGATCTTGCGTTTTCGACCGTAGTGGGTTTCGTCTGGTACGACTGAGAGACAATTCGACTGTATACCGCAGTCGCCACAACCTTCACACACTGCAGTATTAATAAACGGTCGAATTTGCGGATCAGGTATTAGGCCGCGTTTTCGACGTCGGCGCTTTTCTGCGGCGCAGGTTTGATCATAAATGATGACCGAAGCCCCTTTGTACTCCCTTAATTCACACTGCAATGCATCAAGGTCATCTCGATGAGTGTAGGTTGTGCCTGCGGGGAAATTGCTGCGGGTATATTTTTCTATGTCGTCACTACAGACAGCAATACGCGCGATACCTTCACCGTGTAATTGGTGCGCAATCTTGAACACGGAAAGATCACCGTCAACGGGCTGACCACCTGTCATCGCTACCGCATCATTGTATAAAATTTTGTAGGTGATATTGACACCAGAAGCTATAGCGGCGCGAATCGCCAGTAGACCCGAGTGGAAGTAGGTTCCGTCGCCGAGGTTCTGAAATACGTGCTGAGTTTCGGTAAACGGTGCCTGTCCAATCCAGGTGGCGCCTTCTCCACCCATTTGTGTAAATGTGTCGGTTTCTCGGTCCATCCAGGTCGCCATATAGTGACAACCGATGCCTCCCATTGCGCGGCTGCCTAACGGCACTGCGGTCGAAGTGTTGTGGGGGCAGCCGGAACAAAAGTGTGGTGTACGCTCTACTAAATCTTTCGGCCGATTTAGATACTGCTCTTTGTCGCTTAGAAACTTGAGCCGCTGGTCAATTTTGTCACTATTGAAGATTCTGGTGATACGAGTGCAAAGCGCCCGAGCGATGACGGCCGGTGTCAATTCACCGGTTGCAGGGAGTAACCATTCGCCTTTTTCGTTGCGCTTGCCGACCACGGTAGGACGTACATCGGAATGCCAGTTGTAGAGCTCACTTGTGAGCTGGTCCTCGATCAATCCTCGCTTTTCTTCGACCACGATGACCTCATCAAGCCCCGAAGCAAATTCCAGGATGCCGTCAGGCTCCAATGGCCATGGCATACCTACCTTGTAAACTCTAAGGCCAATTTCTGCTGCCAGATCATCTTCAATGCCGAGATCCTGCAGGGCTTGAAGGACATCAAGATAAGATTTACCCGTTGAGACAATACCAATTCGAGGTCTCGGGCTGTCGATGGTGATCTTGTTTAGTTTATTGAGTTTGGCGAATTCCAGTGCTGCACTCAATTTTTGATTGTGTAAGCGTAACTCCTGTTCAAGTGGTTTGTCAGGCCACCGGGCATGGACATCGAGCGTAGTTTCCGGAATTTTGATCTCAAATCCTGGCGCATCAATCAGGGTGGAGTAGGATGCATCAACGGTTTCAGCAATGGTTTTTAAGGCAACCCAACAACCACTATATCGAGACATTGCCCAGCCCATTAAGCCAAAGTCGATCAACTCCTGCACACCAGCAGGATTCAGGATTGGGATCATGGCATCGACGAAAGCGTATTCAGTCTGGTGTGGCAGGGTTGAGGATTTACAGCCGTGATCGTCACCGGCAATGACTAGAACGCCGCCGTGTTTGGACGTTCCGGCATGATTGGCGTGCTTAAAGACG
>JBLHQQ010000231.1:0-5243 GCA_047625245.1 Candidatus Azotimanducaceae bacterium | reverse complement strand
CTGGGTCAGCCGCACCAGACAAAAATGCACAAGGAATCTCAATCACAGGATCCCGACTCTGCATGTAGTGCCAGTTTCGATCAAAGTTGCGATAATAGTTCACGCCGCCGCGGAAACCAGCCCGCTCGAACTCACGTACGTAGTAGTTAATGTCCTCAGCTGTTAGCCATTCTGGTCGTTCAAGTGGCGCGCCCATACGACCAACCCATCCGCCTGCTGCGCGGAGTGGATCTTTAATGGTTGGATCTGCTCTTGGTGTATCAGGCGAAGTGTAGAGCATTTCGATGAAAGCACGCGTATTGGCATTGTATTCCGCTTCGGCAACCCCTTCGGCTTCATTGTGATACAGAATGTAGAAAAAGTTATCACCAAACGCTGCATTCCATGCACCCAGCGGTGCTTCCTTTGATGGACCAGCATAAGGTACGGACATGGCCAATACACCGTTGAATCGTTCTGGCTTGAGTAGAGCAGCATGCCAGACCACCATTGCCCCCCAGTCATGGCCAACAATTGTCGACTTGTCGATATCCAATGTATCGAGTATGCCGACAACGTCATCGACAATAATATCAATGCGATATTGGTCGGCTTGTTCCGGCGAATCAGTGTCGCCATAACCACGCATGTCCGGTGCAATGACGCGGTAACCTGCTTCAGCAAGGTAGGTGATTTGGTGTCGCCAGGAGTACCACGATTCAGGCCATCCATGTATCAGCAAAACTGCAGGCCCCGTGCCGGCTTCGAATACCCGCATCTGGATTCCGTTTGTCTCAATCATTCGCGATGTGGGTTCAGTACTCATTTACATCTCCAATATTTGCAAAATAGGCTACCCAAAGAGGGCTCGATTTGTTGTGCAAATGTGAATGGAATCTACTGGCCAAAGGCATCAGCTCTCAACGGAGGCTGGACGATTGCACCGATTGAAAAAATAGATTTGATCTCCGACTTTGTAGGCCCTTAAGTCACTCAATAAACTTGTCGTAGGGTTTCGCCAGGGCTGCTCGGTCATACCACTCTGCCCGTTCTGGCCAAAATATATTGCCTTGCGGCAATATCGTAGGTGCTTCATCTAACAAGCCTGCGGGCGTTACCAGAAGTTCACCACTCTGCGAGACATAAGGTACGCGAGAACCACATTTACCGCAGAAGGCATTCGAGATGCTTCGACCTTCTAGGTCATAGCGAACAATCAATTCCTCTCCGGAATGCCAAGTGATGCCTTTTACGCTAGAGAGCAAATTTGACGCGTTACCTGATCCCGTTGATTTTTGGCACTGTATGCAATGGCAAAGCTGGAACTGTTTGAATTCATCATTCACTTCGAAAGTGACAGCGCCGCAAAGACAACTACCCTTCAATTTCTTCATCACCTGCCCTCAAGAGTGTTCTTTGTGACCACAGTAAAAACATACGTTAGTCTTAACTGATACTGACTGAGTATGTTGAGTAAATTCCGGAGAGGACTTTGTCACTTTGACATCTTGCTGCCCCTCTCCCGATGGTACTACTTATGTGCAGTTTACGCCCTAGGATTTCATTACCGAAGCAAACAACGGCGTCCATAGCCTGGACGACTTGTTGGTTATATGATGGTCCCGCGACCGTCAGGCGACTTCCCTTCCGAAGAACAAACATCAGTTGAAATGATAATGAAGCTGACCGCACTAAGTGGTGAAGGTAACCAAGAGGCCGGGTTACAGTTTCTGCGAAGCTAATCTTGAAAGCCGGAAACAACGCGTTGCAACCTAACCCGGAATTCTTGCAATTCCAATTTCGGGTGAGTCATACATTCCAACTCGTATGCACGTACGAGGTTTATGACGATTCGGGCACAGCGTTTCGCATCCTTAATGTCGAAGTTCTTTAGTTGTGCGGCGATGTTGATTGCCAAAACATCTTCCCAATCCCTGAAAATGTTGGCCAGTGCTGGTTGTCTCGCCGCATAAAGAATCAGTTCGTAATCTGCGCGCACCAGATGCGGTGTGGCCTGGTCTCGCTTAACAAATTCCACTGTTGCATCGATAAAATCGGATAGGTTCGCGCTCGGTTTGAGTTGAGTGATGTCCTCACTAAGCTGTTCAAGCTGCCGCAAGTGAAACAAAAATGTCTCATTGACCAGGTCTTCACGGGTCGGGAAGTGATAACTAACGACACCATTGGAGAGTTGTGACTGTTTGCCGACCCGTCTGTGCGTAATAGCATCAACGCCTTCTAAGGCGATGACTTCAAGTGCAGCGTAGAGAATTTTGTCGCGACTTTTTACTTTTCTCTCTGGCTCAGGTTTGATTTTTTTTAGCTCCATAGTAATAATCTTGACATATGTCCAAATTAAATGACAATATAAAAATATCATTTACCAGCAAATGGAACGGTAACCTCACCTTAATGTGGGCCACTATTGCGGCTATGGTTTGATCTTTGGCAACCGAGAATACTAAAAGGAACATCTCATGACATTACATCCATTGGAATCGCTCTCAGCCGATGAAGTGACAACCGCGGTGAAGCTCTTTCGAGAAAATCATAGGGACCAGGAAGCCTACTTTTCATCAATAGGTCTGAAAGAGCCGAACAAGGTCGAAGTGCTAGGAGGGAACAAGATAGCAAGAGTTGTGACGCTATCCGGGGTGGATCAGCGAGCCGATGGCGGCTTTGTTTGCTTAGTTGATGTCACAGCGAAGAAGGTTCTTAGTACCACTCGCCTTGGTCTAGAAGCACAGGTTGCCTATAACTATTCAGATTTCGGTATTGCGGTTGTGCTCACCAAATCCAATGTTGAATGGCTAGCGGCTGTAGCTGCGAGAGGCGTTGATGTTTCGTCAGAAGAAGCGCTGACACTAGTCCAGATCGATCCGTGGCCCGCAGGTGGTTACGCTCACGAGAGTGTTCCAAAGGGTCATCGCGCTATGCGCTGTATTGCCTTTGTTCGAGAAGATGCTACAGATAACGGCTATGCTAGACCTATCCATGGTCTCATCGCTCACGTCGATATCACCGCAAGGACCGTTACCCACGTAGAAGATAGTGGCGTGATCCCCATGCCAACAGCATCTGGGCGATTTGATAGTGAAAGCCAGAGTTCGGTTCGAACAGACCTTAAGCCGATCAGTATTACCCAGCCAGAAGGCACGAGTTTTCATGTTGCCGGTAATAAAGTCAGTTGGCAGGGCTTTGAAGTTCGCGCCTCTGTGCATCCTGTCCATGGTCTTGTCTTACACGAGCTTTCACTTCAGCAGCGACCAATTCTCTACCGAGCAGCACTGTCAGAAATGGTCGTGCCTTACGGCGACAGCGATCCAATGCATAGTTGGAAACATGTGCTTGATGCGAGCGAATACAACATGGGCACTATGATCAATAGCTTGAAGCTTGGATGTGATTGTCTCGGTGAAATTCATTACTTGGATAGTCATCAACTGACTTTTGATGGCAACCTGAAGACGATAGAAAATGCCATTTGTATCCATGAGGAAGACTACGGCATTCAATGGAAACATTATGATTCATCGTCGCAGACGACCGAAGTACGGCGATCACGCAGATTGGTTATCAGTTCTGTATTCACCATAGGCAATTATGACTACGGATTTTATTGGTATCTTTATCTTGATGGAAACATCCAGATGGAGGTGAAGCTGACCGGTATTGTTGGCGTCACTGCTTTCACCAAGGAAACGTTCAACGCGGCCCAGTCACCCGTCATCGGGGAAAATCTCTCGTCCCCAGTGCACCAGCACCTGTTCTGTTTTCGGCTCGACTGGAATTTGGATGGTGGTACCAATTCGCTGTTTGAAAATCAGATCGAGGTTCTGCCTATTTCGGCGCAAAACCCGCAAGGCACTCAGTTTCAATCCGTTTCTCGACCCTTAACTACGGAGTCCGAAGCTATTCGGGACAACGCCCCACATGTGAGTAGAAACTGGAAGGTTGTTAACCCTTCATCAAAAAACAAATGGGGTGTTCCAGTCGCATACAAG
Source organism: Candidatus Azotimanducaceae bacterium (assembly GCA_047625245.1). Taxonomy (GTDB): domain Bacteria; phylum Pseudomonadota; class Gammaproteobacteria; order Pseudomonadales; family Azotimanducaceae; genus JAHRVQ01. Next base: position 1,260 of record JBLHQQ010000231.1, on the reverse strand, counting down.
TTGCTACCTGCTGCTTCTCCGACATTATTTGCGCAACCGAGTTCACAGGTTGCGCAGCGTGCGACGTTCGCCAGTCACAACTTGTGGGCGACACCCTACGCCGATGGCGAACTTAGCGCTGCCGGTCCGAATACGGTGATGCATGCAGGACAAGGTGGACTTGCTGAGTTGACCTCTGAAAACCGTGATATTCAAGACTGCGATCTTGTGATGTGGCACACGGTCGCCTTAACCCACGTGCCGCGGCCAGAAGACTGGCCAGTTATGCCGGTTGAATATACTGGTTTTCACCTGATTCCAGTTGGGTTCTTTGATCAGAACCCGACACTCGATTTACCACGTAAGTGTGGCGGCTAGGTCGTCGGGTAGTTGGACTCCCCAGGGCCCAGCAGGTTTGCTTCAATGCGGACTTATACTGGTCGTCGCATCTGAATTTGATCTCATCCAAGATGAGCTCAAATTGAATCGGCTATTGCTTTCATTGCCATGAAACCATCTTGAAATAATGGCCCGGCAGATTCGGGATGTGTTGAAAGTTTCACAATCACCAATTGTTTTTTCATGTTCATATAGATGATTTGACCATGGATGCCAATCGCGACCAATATCCCGTCTTCTGCATTTTCAACCCAGATCTGATTACGATAATGACCGCCGGGGAACATAGCGCCATAGTCGCTCTCGGCAAAGTTGACCCTGGCCTGATCGTTGGCGTGGCGGGTATCATCGATCCAATTCGCGGGTACGATTTGCGCCCCGTTGTATTTACCTTGTTGAATGATCATCTGGCCAAAGCGTGCAAGATCGCGGGCGCAACTATTCATACCCGCGCCAACGTATGGGAATCCAGCGCTATCCACTACAATCACCGCATCCTGTTCTGGCCCTAATTTCTGCCAAATTTCGTTTTGTAATTGATGTTGCAAACTACCTGGTGCTGCACGCTCTAGCACCATACCTAATACGTTTGTGAGCACAGTCCTGTAATGGTACTTCTCGCCATCCAATTGTTCACTTTCAGTGAGTGTTGTCGCATGCTCTAGCAGCGTCGCTGCAGATTCCTTAGTCCTTAATTTTGGTCGCCAGCCCACGACTGCAGCCTCGTGCCAAAAGTCCGCATTGGGGTCTGCATAGTCCTCACCGTATTTGGGGGCCGCTGTCATATCGAGTAGATGTCGGATGGTTGATCCTGAAAAAGCAGTTCCGATCAATTCAGGAATATGTTGTGTCACCAGTTCAGTTTCTCGTATCAGCCCTTTG
>JBLHQQ010000230.1:0-5244 GCA_047625245.1 Candidatus Azotimanducaceae bacterium | reverse complement strand
GCAGGTGTGCCTTGTACGGGTTTAGGACTGCGTGACCATCCAGTTGTTGGCGGTGTATTCTGCCAGTTTCCTAATCAGAGAAGCACGCAGTTCGCGGGAGAAGAAGTTGAATCCTCGGCTCTATTTGCGTCGCTAACGTGGCGACCAACGGATGACCTTGAGTTTCTGGTCGGTGTTCGTCGAATCGATGAAGAAAAGGACGGTAACAATCGCTACCTCGATCATTCAGATGGAACCTTTGATCTCCCAGGTGATGCCGAACACGATTTTAGTGCTGACCCACAAACGGCTGGTGCTAGCTACACGGTTTCGGATAATTGGCAGGATACGATTACCACAGCTTCCGCTAAGTGGGCATTTAGAGACAACGCCCAAGCCTACATAAGCTATAGCGAAGGTTTCCGATCTGGCGGGTTTAGCATTCGGTCTGTGACTGCGGCGAACGCACCCTATGATCCAGAAACTGCCGAGCAGATTGAAATTGGTATAAAGTCCAATTGGTTAGATGGCGCGCTGCTATTCAACCTGGCCTATTATCAACTCGACAGAGAGGATGGTCAGTTTATCTCTATCGTCACTCTACCTCCTGGCTCCATTCCAGGCACCAACACGATTGTTAACAATGGTGGCAACAATGAAACAACCGGTTGGGAATTGGAGACCGCGTGGAATATCAATGAAAACTTTAGCCTACTCCTTAATGCAGGCACCATTGACGTAGATAATGGCGCGTTCACGCTCGCATGTGACGTTATCGACGGATGCGCCGGAGGTGATCCATCCGGTACGATTCGTAACCTTGGTGGTAACAGTGATTCCAGACAGCCGGAATCTAGTTATTCTGCAACACTGGCATACTCGCGAGAGATTGGACCTGGCTTTTTAAGTGTCAACACTGGCTATAAAAAAGTCGGCGACTTCTTGCTGGTCAACACAGGCGCAGGACCAAACAATCGGTTGTTCGAAGGCGACTATGGCCAATGGGATGCTCAGGTTGGTTATGATATGCAGTTGAAAAACGATGATACTTTGAGCTTCTCGCTTTACGGCAAAAACCTGGGTGATACAGAGTTTAAGGAACAGGCATTGTTCCTGGGTGGTCCGACTGCTGGATTCCAGGGTTGGGGCGCACCTAGAACCTATGCACTTGAGGTTCGATACTCGAGATAAACGCCGGTCCTCTAACTGGCGGATAGAAAACAAAGCCTGAACTTATGTTGTTAAACAACACTGAGTTCAGGCTTTTTTACGTCCTAAAATTGTTTAAGGTATTGCTCGCGGGGCATACAGATGGCCGGCTTAATCACTGAGAAGGTTTTTAGATCAGGCAGGTTGATATTGGTTTGTTAACCCAAGCGTGCTTTAGGCGGTGACGGTTGAGACCTAGGCGGCCGCCTAATATGATCTAGGATCTTCTGGATTATGTCTGATGACTCGCATAGTTCCACCGCACAAGTGGCATAGTGAATAAAACAAAGCCTACATAGCCAAACATTTTTCACTTCTCATCAAGAATAAAAACTATATGAATGAATTTCTCGGCTTGCTTCATCCTTTGTTTGGTCTCTGCGGACTTATTCTGCTTGCCTTCATTCTAAGTGAACAACGAAGCAGGCCAAGTTGGAAGCTGATTGCGTTGGGTTTGGGGTTGCAGTTCGTCATTGCCCTCATCATGTTCAAGATACCCGCGGTACAGGATGTTTTAGCTTCCCTGAACCAGGGTGTCGTTGCGCTGGCCAATGCCTCGGACGCCGGAAGCCAGTTTGTCTTTGGATATTTAGGCGGCTCGCCGGATAACGTTGCTTATCCCTTTTCGATTGACGACCCCGGTGCAACCTACATTGTTGCTTTTCGAGTGTTGCCAATGATCCTGTTCTTCACGGTGCTGTCTGGCATCCTTTGGTATCTTCGAGTTCTGCCTTTTGTTATTGGTCTGTTTTCGAAGTTCTTTAGCAAGACGCTAGGTTTAAGCGGCGCCGTGGGCATTAGTACAGCCGGTAGTATTTTCCTCGGCATGGTCGAGGCACCGTTACTGGTTCGTCCCTTCCTAGTTCATTTGACACGTAGTGAACTCTTTATCGTCATGACCTGTGGTATGGCAACCGTTGCAGGCGCTGTCATGATTTTGTACTCGTTAATACTGCAAGATGTCCTAGTGAACGCCTTTGGTCACATACTGACAGCTTCAGTCATTAGCGTTCCAGCAGCGGTCATGATGGCAAGGATAATAGTGCCCGGTGGTGAGAGTCAGGGCGGGGATGAGATTCATGATCCAATGGGCTATCAGGGATTGATGGACACAATTACGAAGACAACAACGGACGGTGTCGGATTAATGGTGAATGTTGGCGCGATGTTGATTGTCTTCAGCGCCTTGGTCGCGTTGGCGAATGCGATTCTTTCTTCTTTGCCTTTGTTAGGAGGTGAAGTCATCACTCTGCAGGCAATGTTCGGTTTAATATTTGCGCCTGTCGCCTGGCTGATGGGCATTCCATGGAATGAAGCGGTGACGGCGGGGGCTTTGATGGGTTCCAAGACAGTATTGAATGAGTTGTATGCATTTCTACTGATGTCGGATGTACCTACAACATCGCTGTCGGATCATTCGAAGTTAATTCTCACCTATGCGATGTGTGGGTTCGCCAATTTTGGAAGTTTAGGCATCATGATCGCGGGACTCTCTGGTATGTGCCCTAGTCGTCGTAGTGATATTATTGAACTCGCACCTAAGGCGCTGATAGCGGGCACATTGGCAACGTGCCTAACGGGCACAATTGCTGGGATTTTAACGCTGTGAGCTTGCTAACTTTCAGGGGACACTGATCCCATAGTGACTTAAGCAGACCTTTGCAATTTAGACACTCCGACGTTCTAGCCCACCCCCCCCTCAAATTGTCAAAACCACCAGGTATGTACAATCGTCCAATCCGCGGCGTAATAATTATCGATCGATAAAAGAACTAGATTGTCGTGCGTCACCAGGTTTGTCTGGAGGATATTGTCTCTATTAAGGCACCGTTACAGATTTGATTTTTTGGCAGTAGCGGTTACGTCACTATGGGATCAATGTTGCCTGAACCTGTATGGATTTGGCGACGGAATTAGTGGCTACAAGGTGTGAAATTAGTCTGGCGAATGCTAAACAAAGATAATTGAAATGATCTGCTGCGATAGGCTTTAACTTAGTTGACTAGAATCGAGTCCTGCAAAAATGAGCTTTGAAAACTTTCATCAGGAAGCGGGCAGCTGGATCGAGCTGCCGAGCGCGGTTGGACCGCACCTACCTGGCTAGCTGAATAGGGCGCTGCAAGAGGAAAGGGCGACAGCCAAGGCTCTGCCACCAAGCCTAACTCCTAAAGCTGGCCTTTACGCCCGAGGTTAATTTGTCGACACTGATCGACGCTTGATTTCGTTCCACAACGGTAAGATTGGTGCAATCGGTGACAAGTTGCATTATCACTCCTGCTTCTAGTTTTGGTTAAAAAAGGGGGATTACTAGCCTGCTTAGGCCCATCTCCCACTCCATCCCTCATATTGATCGCTAACGAGAGCAAAGCTCGGGACGTTTTTAGGGCAACCCAATCGTCATGCCTCCGTCAACCACCATTTCTGCACCAGTGATGTAGATGCTTTCATCTGCAGCGAGGAAAACAGCCATATTTCCAATGTCCCTGGCGGGGTCACCCATGTAACCGATCGGTAACTTCTTTTCGATTTGGCTGCGGAGCGCTGCTGGATCGCTCACCGCGGCGAAAACCGGATCCAATATAGGTGTATCGATGATGCCGGGATGGATTGAGTTACAGCGAATGCTGATGGCTGCATTTTCCAATGCGACAGTTTTGGTTAATAGCCGCACGCCACCTTTGCTCGCCCCGTAGGCAGCGCCCCCTATCTGACCGCGAAGTCCAACGACAGAAGATAGATTGACGATTGATCCGCGAGTCGGTCCGGTATTTTTCTTCATGGCCCGAACCGCGTGCTTACAACCCAGAAAGACGCCAGTGAGATTAACATCCATCACCCTTTGCCAGTCTTCGAGAAGGGTTTCGTCAACGGGGCTGCTACTAAAAATACCAGCGTTATTCACCAATATATCGATACGACCGAAACGCGAAACCACATCATCAATGGCATCAACCCAACTACTCTCTGTGCAGACGTCCTGGGTAAGAAACTCTGCTCCGAGTTGCGCCGCAACGGCCTCTCCCTCAGGATTGATGTCGGTGATTATTGTCCGCGCACCTTCTTCAACGAAGCGTTGTGCGATACCTGCGCCGAGACCGGAAGCTCCTCCAGTCACCATGGCGATTTTGTCACTCAGTCGTCCCATTTATCCTCCTTTAATCTTGCGCCTGTCTGGCCCAATTTTCTGGCTATGACTAAAAGTCCCACATATTCCACCTGGGCTCAATAACGGGATGACAAATTTTCGCGTTTCACAGCATCAAACAGAGTCAAACATGATTGGCTAGACTAGGACATATTGATTTGGGATAACGCACATCCTTACAACACAAGGCGCGCGGCGATTTTAAAGTTGGGGAACCAAGACGGTGTGTGTCACAAGGCCCAATGCAGCAACCTGTGTTAAACAGGTATTTGATCGAATAATTCACAGGGGAAATAAAATGAAAATTGAAGGTGGTTGTTACTGCGGCGAAGTCCGCTACGAATCTAATGGCGATCCAGCCAGCTTTGCACGGCCCGATCTGGACAATCCGCTATCGCGAATGTTTTGCAAAACCTGTGGCACAGCGCTTGGCACTGAATCGCCCGCGATGCCTGCCGCGATCATCATCAAGGTTGGCACTATGGATGATCCATCTTTCTATTCACCACGTCGCCGACGGTGTGGCCTCGTTCGATACTGTGCCAGGATAGAAAAATACTCTTTGGTACAAGACGCTTGGTATTTTACTCTGATGCAGAAAATTGATTAGAAACCACAACGTTGAGGATATTGCTCGCCAGCGACTCTACGCCATGATGAGTATCCGGAGTGAAGCCGAGTCTAACAATTAAAATGTTCTGCGTTGGCAGCATCACGACCATTTGTGCTTGGTATCCATCCATCGTTTTGGTTTGGGGCGTCCGATTGTAGATTTAGCTAGCTTGCTGACGACCAATTTTACACTGACCCCATGCCTTTGAAAGCTGACTCAAATAAATCATCATGCAGTAGGTGTTGAGAGGTATACGCAGTTATTCTCTGACACATTTCACACCCTTAAAGCATTTGAT
>JBLHQQ010000229.1:0-5258 GCA_047625245.1 Candidatus Azotimanducaceae bacterium | reverse complement strand
AAACAACGTCTGCTAACTCCCCGCTAACTTGAAGTTGTTTAAACGCAATAGCGCCCATGGGTTGATGACCAAAGTGAACTCTGCCTCCGACGAGCTTCCCGTCCATAATTTTGAGGTTAGCCTGTACCTCATCGCCTAAAGACACTTCGATGCGATATCCCGCATCTAGAAATATTTGTTTGTACTCAAGGTTGATCTCTTCATAGGCGATTTTTGCCAGCGGTCTAGGCAAGTTCAGTTGTACCCCATTTAGATTTGATTCTGCTCGAATAAAGATCGGCTCCTGACTACGGTTACCATAAAAAATATGCAGGTCAGATCGATATTGAAGAGATCCAGAGGCCCGCGACAACAATGGCTGATCGGTCCACTGGTAAAGATCGCTTGAGGCAACCAGGCCATCTAAATTGATGACGATTTCACCACCATTTATATCTCCGGAGCTGGACATTGAGCCACTGACGGCCTCATCAAATAGCCGTGCTGTAAAGTGATCAGACCTGATCGCAGAATTGGACTCATAGCGAAATTCCCCATTAATCTCACGCAGATTCAATTCATATGCGGGCATATCGAGGTCAACCTGCTTTAGATCCAACTTCAGATCCACAAGGGTTGGCTCACCCGCGAGTGCCCGATCCCCCAACGGAATGTTCATTGTCGCGGTACCTGTCATTGCGCCGGTTCCAAGCCACCCCTGAGCCATCGAGTTTGTGGCTTCTAACAGTGGCGTTTCAGTCAATATACGCAGGCCGTCAGTAAAGCTACCACGGATTCTTCCATCGATAAGAATGGTATCCGCGTCGCCGTCGATCGAAATTGGAACCAACACCTTTGAATCAAATACCTCGCTATCAAAGATATGACCGACTGCATTTTTTGAGGAAATTTCAAAATTATCAAGAAAAATTGTGGCGACAAGGTCATCAAACCTTGGCCAATTAGCGTCATAGTCTAATATCGCATCCGTTACTTCAAAATAGAGTTGATGGGACTTTTCATCTTTATCAGCCTGCTTTGCGAGAGATCCGTGGAACACCATACCGCTCTCGTTAGATATACCTGAAAGAACTGCACGCTCAAGCCACAAACGAACATCTTCTTTGAGTGTATTGGGTATATACCGAAAAGCATCGAGTAGCTCCGCATGTTGTACACCTAGCTCAAGGCCCCATGTGGTTTGAAGTGGATCGCCAGGGAAACGCAGGTGAAACCGTCCCATGGCAGTCAAGTCACCTCGCTGTGCTTTAACAAGCCCGGATTGAGCCTGAATCCCATCATTTGAAATATCAAACTCAATCCGAGTTTTTGCAGAGTCAAAATACCAGGAACTTTCAAACAAACCTGGAAACTGTAAACTGAAAGGGCGCTCGTTGACCATATCGAGAAAGCCGCCCCTGGGTGTAATCGATACGAAACCACTAAAGTCAGAAATGACCGGTAGAGCTTTGTAACTCTCGACCCTGACTCCTGCCAATTGCCCGGAGATGGCAAAATCGAGCTCTTCACCTAACTGAACGACACCAAGCAAAGATCTGAAGGAGCCATTGGGTGCCAGGTTTTCTAGGATCTCAAGTTGCGCAGGCTTCAAAAAAAGCCCGGACCGACTCAATTTGATAGCGGTTTGGGCCAGCTCTCCAATAATCAATTCCGGCACCTGAAAAGCAACTCTGGCGCCATCAGGCCCTGGTTCATAAGCAACACCAATGTTTTCTAGCAGCCAGCTCGCTCCGGCATACTCACTCCGGAGTTGTAGGATGTGAGCGACTACCTCACCATCTCTAACACCTTGAGTCGCGAAGCTCATGCTTGATTCAAACAGATGATCGTCACGCGCGAAGGAAGCGTTTATCTGACTTCTTCCGGTTAGTTCAAACACATCATCCTGTTGTGTGAGCCAAAACTCACCACCCAGAAAGAGCTGCCGAACACCGATATCAGCCATCATTTCATCAGGGAAGAAGTCTAATGCGGGAAGTAGGGGTAGCTTTAGATAAATGTCACTTGAGCTATCTCGTTCACCTGGGTTGCCTTCATATTTTCCGCCCAACAAAAATGGGAACTCACCCCGTTTATCAATCAACAGGAGCGGCAACGCCAGCGATCTCACACTATCATGGCGTTGCAGCTCGCCGTGTCGGGCAGAATCACTTTTAATGAGAAAATTAGTATTCTGCCCTTCAACTTGAACCGATAAGTCATGCAGGGCAAAAGTTGATAGGTATTTTAACGAGATCAAAGCCGGTTCGATATTGAACGGCCGATCAGACCGAGGTAATCCCTCAAACCCCCACTTTCCCTCTGTTTTCTTGAGGGTCAAACGAACACCTGTTGCACTGAAGCCCTTAACAACAAGAGACCCTTCACGCAACGTCGCGATGGTATCCATGTCGATACCAATTCGAGCAATACGAATGGGTGCAGACGCACCGATTCCTACCTCTGTGAAAACCAGAGAGGGATCAAGATAACTCCAGCCGCCCTCGATGCTGCCAATCGTGACTCTGGTTGAAAGCGCCTCAGAAAGTCTCGATTCGATAGTGGTTCGATACTGTTCGACGTTGCCAATCAGAATCCGCCCAATAGATACGTAGCTGGCAGCAATGAGCAACAGGAGTAGCAGACTGCCCTGTAGGAAATTTCCAAAAATATGTCTGCTACTGTGCAAGTTCATGTTGAGCTCTATGCTGGTGTGGTTAAAACCACGTCGAATTGTTCCTGAGAGTAACTACTCTCTACCTGCAATCGAAGCTTTGCGCTCAATTGCTGACAAAGTTCGGTAATACAATCAGCATCTTCATCCAGTAATCGATCGATGACAGGTTGAGCCGCCATAATAAGAATCTCTCGATCCTTGAAATGAAGAGCCTTGCGATGAACTTCTCGATAGATTTCAAGACAGACAGATTCGGAGGTCTTAACAAATCCTCGTCCGCCACAGGCATCACAGGGTTCACACATCATTTTGAGCAGGCTCTCGCTAGTGCGCTTGCGTGTCATTTCAACTAATCCGAGATCAGAAATCTCAGCTATGTTCCATTTGACTCGATCCGATTGCTGGCCTTTTTCAAGTGTTCGTAACACCTGTCGTTTATGCTCCTCGTTAATCATGTCAATAAAATCGATAATGACGATTCCACCGATATTGCGGAGCTTTAACTGCCTTGGAATAGCTGCAGCGGCCTCCAAATTCGTGCGATAGATTGTCTCCTCCAAATCACGCCTGCCCACATAGGCGCCTGTATTAACATCCACAGTCGTCATCGCTTCAGTTTGATCGATAATCAAATAGCCACCGGATTTTAATGGCACTTTTTGCTTAAGCGCCAACTCAATCTGATCTTCAAGATTGTGGGCGTCAAACAAAGGCACGGCGGCAGACGCCATTTCAAGGCAACCAGCTTTCTCTGGAATAAAGTCCTGCAAGAACTTCTCTAGGATTTGATAAATACCATTATTGTCGACCAGGATTCGCGCCGTATCTTTGTTGATGATGTCCCTCATAACACGTAAATGCAGAGGTAGATCTTCATAGATTAGCGCTGGCGCAGATACTTTTGCATCACCCTGAATTAGTTTCCAACGATTTCGAAGCAATTTAGCATCGCGAACAATTTCGTCTCCTTCGGTTCGCTCAGAAGCCGTTCTGACAATAAACCCGTCCCCAACTTCGGAATCGTGAATCTGTTCCAACAACCCTTTAAGACGATCCCTTTCGGCTTCATTCTCAATTCGTTGAGAAATACCAATGTGAGAGGTTTCGGGCATATAGACCAGAAACCGCGAAGCGAGAGAGATACTTGACGTCACCCGCGCACCCTTGGTACTGATGGGTTCTTTGGTCACCTGCACCAATATTTCCTGACCGTCGTGAAGAATATCTGTGATCGGTGGATGATTTGGCTTTTCACCCCGCTCATGCATCAGTAATTCATGGGAGTCTACGAGGTCTGTGATGTGCATAAACGCCGTTCTAGCATGGCCGATCTCTACAAATGCACTCTGCATGCCCGGCAGGATACGCACGACTTTTGCCTTGTAGATATTGCCGACCGTGCCACGGGTATGGAATCTTTCAATAAAGACTTCCTGTAGCAGGCCCTGCTCGACCACCGCCACGCGCGTCTCCAATGCAGAAACGCCGATGATAATTTCTTCGGCCATACCGAGTTCCCTGTTCGATAAAATTCTGTGTCATGACAATCTCCTCAACCGAGTATTGAGATTCCATACCCCCGCAGCGCCTCTGCGGTTTCTGTAAGGGGAAGCCCGACCACATTTGTGTAGCTACCCTGAATCGATTCTATAAAAATTGCGCCAACGCCCTGAATGCCATAACCACCCGCCTTATCCTGAGGCTCTCCGGTGTGCCAATAGGCATTACATTCGATAGTAGATAGTGTACGGAATCTGACGATAGTTTCGATGACAAACTGTTCATTCTCACGTCCCCACTGTCCAAGGCTGACGGATGTCAGCACTCGATGTTGATTACCCGATAGACGGCGCAACATTCCGAACCCTTCGGCTTCATTGATCGGCTTGCCGAGTACATCATCTCCCAGAACCACAACAGTGTCTGCGGTTATCACCAAACACTCAGAGACCAACCCTTGAGAACCCAGTACCTGAATAATCCGGTCATACTTGGCATCTGACATCCTAGACACATAATTGTTCGGATTTTCACCTTCTAACTGTGTCTCATCCACATCCGGCGCCATAATATTGAAGGGGATATTAAGCTGAGACAAAAGACTGGCGCGCCGGGGTGAGGTTGACCCAAGAATCAATCTCAATCAGGTAACCCCGAAGAAGCGACGAAGAAAACGCAATAACAAAAACATCCAGGGCCAGACCAGGGCGCTCATCACCGCGGGCATCAGCATCCAAAGACTCCAGTCGTTCGGTCCGACCAGACTCTCAATCCAAAAACTCAGTAACTGGGCAATGCCGACGAGGACAAGCACAACAAGACTTTGCTGCCAGACCGCGAACATTCTGAGACGCTGATACAGATTAGCGGCAACATACGCAATCACCATGAAGACAACGGCATGCTGTCCCAGTAAGGTACCCAGTAGGATATCCATCATCAAGCCGAGCACCCAGCCAGTTAATATGCCCACTCGCTGGGGCAAAGCGATCACCCAATAGATCAACACAAGTAAGACCCAATCGGGCCTTAAGAAGCCAAATTCCAGTGGTGACAAGTTCGGCAAAGTGATTACAGCAAAAATCATCGCCACGAAAAAACT
>JBLHQQ010000228.1:0-5261 GCA_047625245.1 Candidatus Azotimanducaceae bacterium | reverse complement strand
CATTGCGTCTGCTAGGAATGTTTGATTTTGCCTCGATCGCGAAAAGGTTCAGGTTAGATTTCTCTGATGTTTTAAAATCAGGATTTAGCTTCAACAGCATCGAAGGAGAGGTGCGATTTAAAACCGGCATTGTTGATGTCGTTGATCCTATTCTTATTGAAGGTGCTGGCAGTATATTCAAGGTTGCGGGTCGAGTGAATCTCTTATCGGGAGATCTGGACAACGACATGATCGTGACCTTACCAGTCAATAGAAATCTATACTGGTATGCCGCGTTTTCTGCGATCTCCACAGGTCCTCTCGCGGGTGCCGGTGTGTTTCTGGCCCAGAAAGTTTTCCAAAACCAGATAAATACCATCAGTAGTGCAAAGTACAAGATCACAGGGACAATTGATGAACCGGTGATAGAGTTCGTGACGATTTTTAGTGACACTGTTCGAGAGGCACCGGTGGCACCTATTCCTATAGGCGAATAATGCGAATTGCTCTGATCCAAATGGTATCAAGCCATAGTGTTGAGCTCAGTCTTGACGCCGCAGCACGGCTGCTGACGGAAGTCGATGACAAAGCGGTCGACGCGATTTTTTTACCAGAGAACTTTGCCGCGCTGGGCAGTGACGATCCGTATCAAATTGGCTTACGCGAGCGAGACGATAGCGGACCCATTCGATCATTCTTGCGCGAGGCTGCGCGGCGAGCAGGCTGCTGGATATTTGCGGGAACTATGCCCATTGCCAATCGTCCAGACGGTTTGCCGACTGCGCCGGGTAAAGTCCGTGCGGCATCATTGGTATTCGATCAGCACGGCAATGAGGTGAGTCGCTACGACAAAATGCATATGTTTGACGTTGATGTTGCAGACAAGCATGGTGCTTATCGGGAGTCGAATAGCTTTGAACACGGGACTGACTTGAACCTGGTCGATAGTCCCTGCGGTAGAGTGGGGTTGTCGGTGTGTTATGACATCCGATTTTCAGAACTATATTTGTGCCTTTTTAAGCAAGGCGCTGAACTGTTCGCGATACCCTCGGCTTTCACTGAACCGACGGGGGAGGCTCACTTCGAACTCTTAATGAGAGCCCGTGCGGTCGAAAGTTTCGCTTACTCTGTCGCTGCATGTCAGGGTGGTGTCCACGACACTGGTCGACGGACTTATGGACATAGCATGGTCGTCAATCCCTGGGGTGAGATTATCGCCAAGGCGGACCGAGGTGAAGCTGTCATAACTGCAAATATCGATCTTGAAGAACTGAGGCGGATCAGGGCTAAGATGCCGGTACTCGAGCAGCGACGAATTTAAGCATCCATTAAGGTTTTCAGGTACTGGAACAACTTTCTAAAGTGAACCGGCGGATATTTTTCCTTTAGTCGTTCATTGATCGCATTTCGAACCAGCGCTCTGATGTGCTGTCGGTCCAGATCAGGATAGGCTTCTATAATTTCTGGTAGAACATTTTTGTCTTCTTCGATGAGCCGTTCCCGCCATTTTTCTAGCTGATGAAACTTTGTTGCGTGCTCGTCGGTGCTAGCATCAAAGCGAGCAATAAGGTGTTCCAAATTGGTCAGATCTGCATTTCGAAGCAGCTTACCGACATATTGGAGTTGCCTCTTGCGAGCGTTGCCCTTTTTGATCTTCTTTGTGTCGAGAATAGCCGTCACCACATCGGGTAACTCTATTTGCGGCAGCTGATCTTCAGGAATGGTGAGTAGTCGCTCTCCCAGTTCAACCAGCGCTTTTGCATCGCGTTTGAGTTGGGACTTGCTCGGTCCGTCGTATTCAAATTCTTCTGTTTCTTCGTCCATGTTGATCACTTGTTATTAGGTATAAAAGAGAGTTGCGAGGCCTAGGAACGACATAAAACCAACCACATCGGTGATCGTGGTTAATACAACCGTTCCGGCAACCGCAGGATCGATATTTAGTTTTTGCAGTAGTCGAGGCAAGGTTGCGCCAGAAAATGCTGCAGCCGCCAGATTAATTAGCAGGGCCATGGCAATAACGAGTCCGAGAGTGAAGTCACCGAACATTAGGTAAGCACCAATCGCCACTACAACTGCCCAGACCGCTCCATTGATGATGCCTACTGCCAATTCACGGCGTAGAATCCATGCCATATTGCTATCGACGAGTTGTCCCTGAGCCATACTCCGTATGACTAAAGTCAGGGTCTGACTCCCAGCAACGCCACCCATACTGGCGACAATCGGCATTAACACCGCTAATGCGACAACCTGAGCTATGGTGTCTTCAAACAAGCTAATCACAGCAGAGGCGAGGAAGGCGGTCAGAAGATTAGCACCCAACCATACCGCTCTTGATCTCGCGGAGCGCCAAATGGGTGCGAAGGCGTCATCGTCCTCAGTCAAACCCGCCATGCTCAGTAAAGAGTGATCGGCTTCGTCCTTGATGACATCGACCACGTCGTCAATGGTGATTCGCCCGAGGAGTAATCCATTACTGTCGATAACGGGCGCTGACACCAAGTCATACCGTGAAAATATTGAAGCCACCTCGCTCTCATGAGTTTCGGCGTCAATTGGGTCGATGTCTGTCACCATGACTTCTCGCACGGTCATACTTGGATCAGAAACGAGTAAGCGTCGAAGGGGTAACAAGCCGATGTATTCGTCCCGATGATTCACAACGAAGATGTTGTCTGTCATAGCTGGAAGTTCGATGTGCCGGCGTAAATATCGCAATACCACATCAACCGTCACTCGTGCTCGAACACTCACTGTATCGGTGTCCATCAAGCCACCAGCGGTATCTTCTCCGTAAGACAAAAGGTTCTCGACCCTGGCCCGGTCTTGAGTATCCATGGAGCGAAGCAACTGCTGGGTTATTGCATCGGGAAGCTGCTGCAGAATATCGGTCAGGTCATCGTCAGACTCAACCTGCCCAAGTAACGAGACAACTTCATCAGTGGATGTGTCCGCAAGTAAATCGCTGACCAGGTCTTCGTTAAGTTCCTGAAGGATTTCGCTTTGCTGCTCATTGTCGATGAGGTTCCAGATAACCGCCCGCTGCGCGAAGGGTGTGGATTCGAGCAATGCGGCGATATCCGCTGGTTTTAAAATGTCGATGAGGTTTTTGATTTGAGAATAAGTGCCACTCGCGACCAGCGCATTGAGCTTCTCAAGCGGAGTCATTTCGGTGGAAGACACCTATTCCGCCTCATCGAACTTGTTGTTGATGAGTTGGACAAGCGCATCCATAGCCTCTTGTGCGTCCTCGCCATCAGTTTCAATTTCGATGTCACTGTGGCAGGTCGCTTGCAGTAGCATCATGTTCATAATACTTTTGCCGTTTGCTTTAGCAAAAGCAGATGTCACAGAAACAGAAGCGAGGTGCTCCTTGGCAACTTCGACGAACTTAGATGCAGCTCTGGCGTGCAAACCGAGTTTGTTCTGAATCGTAATAATTTTCTGAATCAAGTGGCCTCGCCCGTAGTATGACTCCCAGCAGAACGACCCAACTCGCGGTGCCGGACCTGGACATTATTCCAGGCTTCACTGAAGACCAGATAGAGTTTGTCAGCCAGATACACGGAGCGGTGCTGTCCGCCGGTGCAGCCGATGGCTACCGTCACGTAACTACGTCCGTTCTGTTCGAACTTCGGTAGCCAACTTTCAAGAAAGGATTGAATGTCTGCCAGCATGTCACCCACCTCGGATTGTTCTGCTAGAAAGGCTCGCACGGGCACATCTAACCCTGTGTGTTGTCTGAGGCTTGGGACCCAGTGCGGGTTCGGTAAACAGCGAACATCAAACACCATATCGGCATCGACTGGAACACCGCTTTTAAAAGCAAAGGATTGGAATAGTAGGGCCAGGTCTTGGCTGTTGCCAGTAATCCGGCTGCGCACCAGATCTCTTAACTCGTGAATGGTCAAGCTTGTGGTGTCAATCGTGAGGTCAGCTCGAGAGGCGATGCCATCTAAGAGTTCCGTCTCATACTCTAAGGCTGCTCGGAGGTCTCGCTCAATGGTGCTTAAGGGATGTTTACGGCGGGTCTCTGAAAATCTTTTAACCAGCGTAGGGCTGGCAGCATCGAGATAGACGATCTGTAGCTTTTCGGCATCGAGACCCTCGACCACCTCGGCAAAATTTGCGAGATCATCGGCTATATTTCTAGCGTCAATACTGACTGCAACACTACTGACGGTCTGTGTCTGGTTAAGTCGTTGTATCAGTGAGTCGATCAGGCTCACCGGCAGGTTGTCGATACAGTAGAAGCCCATATCTTCCAGCACATGGAGAGCTGTGCTCTTGCCTGAGCCGGAGCGACCGCTGATGATGACAAGAGATACCATACCTAATCCTGTATGAGGAGGCCCTGAATCAGGAGTTCCTGAAATTATTGTTGTGCCAACTCAACTTCTAGCCCGGGATCAGAAATTGCCGCAGCGTATAGTGTATTAGAATCCGGCGCAGAAAAAAGTGCAGCTCGATAGGATTCCTCTTCGAAGCGTTTGGCCAGCATCGCCAATACCTTTAAATGTTGATCAATCTCATCCTCTGGAACTATCAGGACAAACATCACTTCGACATTGACGTCATCAAAGGCGCCAAATTCGACGGGGCTCGAAAGCGATACCAGACCACCGACGATGTCAGTGCAAGCTGTCATACGGCAATGGGGGATCGCGATACCATGGCCAAGAGCAGTCGAGCCCATTTTCTCCCTGGCGATCAGCCGAGAGAACAATTCCTCCGCGCTCAAGTCAACAATAGTCTCGGCCAATTGAATAGAAATCTCTTCCAGGGCTCGTTTGCGGCTGGAAGCTTCGATTTTGCAAAAGGTACGTTCAGGGGTGAGGATATTTTCTATTTTCACTCGTCAGCTCAAGTCTCTGGTGACCAATGAATTATAGCACCGGTGACACACGATTGTGTCACCGGTTTGTTAGCTAGCGAATGACATCTTTTTGTTTGTGGTCTTTTATCTTCTCTTTTTGCTTGATCAGTTGGCGGTCGAGCTTATCTGCCAGCATATCAATGGCCGTATAGAGATCTCCTGACTCGGCATGAGCGTGGAGTTCGGCGCCGGATATTCGTAAAGTCGATTCTGCTTTTTGCCTTTGTTTGTCAACGCTGAGGATGACCTTCATATTGGTAATACGGTCATAGTGACGTTCCAGTTTGTCTAGTTTGGTTTCAACATAGCTTCGAAGAGAATCAGTAACGTCGACATGATGTCCACTAACGTTGATTTGCATAGTTCAAGCTCCTGTTAAGTTGTGGATCAGTCCCAAATTTGG
>JBLHQQ010000227.1:0-5269 GCA_047625245.1 Candidatus Azotimanducaceae bacterium | reverse complement strand
CGCGATCCTTGATCTGAATGAACGACCACCTCTTCTTTGCGACGTCTTCGCCACAACGCCATAGTTAATGCATCCATAACAATGGCGGTAGTCATCCGCGATTGCATTTGTAATGCCGCCATTGCTGACTTCTCTTTGGGGGTGAAGCCCGGATGAACGAATCTGCGAGTACGAGGATAGTAATTTCAAGCCTCATTTACCCCGAATATTGAAAGTATCCTAATTGGGATTTTTAATCATTTAAAGGTTCCAATGGCAGTTTTTCGGTAGGGGATAATCCATGTCTGGATAGGCAATGATCTACTGTTTTGCAGACTGCCGGAGTGATCACTTAGGAGATCCAAAGGTCGGGCAGAGTCGGTTTGGCTATTTTTCTTGGCATTATTTAGTATTGGATAGCTGTCGCAGGTTAAATCGGTGCTGGTTGGGGGCTCGGAACGACTGGATTCCGCCAACATTATTCGCCATTACTAGCGAAGCCGTTAAAGCCAATGACAGGAATCCAGTGCTGACCAGTAAGAAGGCTTAACCGCCGAAGGGCGACATGTGACGATCGGCTATCTTCCAGTCACTGCCTTCTTTGACTAGGGCCATCGTTGCCCACGCGGCGTTCAGTGGTCTAGGGCCCTGATTGTGAGGAATACCGTTAATTAGTCGAATGAAACTGATAACCGCCGTATTCCCGTAGATTTGAACAAGGGGCAACCAGCATAAAGGCGAACACCATCATCATACGTTTTGCTGACATCGCTGGCTCGGTGAGCACATTGTGTAATTTCTTAAACATAACTTTACCTATCGACAACGCAAGAGTGATTTTCGACGCCAACATAGTGTACGAAAAATGCAACGATAATTCGGTTTTGGTAAGAGCATCAGGACTCCCTGTGACCTTTCCCCCACCGTAGTACCAGCCCATCGATGAGATTCCATAATTTAAGCTGCATGTTCTGCGAACACAACAGGCGTTAAATAGTTCATTGAGCTGTGAGGACGAACGTAGTTGTATTGATACCGTCAGGCATCAACCTTCGCTTCAGCTTCGCCTAACGATCTAAACCAGTGCTGGTTCAAACACTCGTTCCTGAACTTACCGTTTAAGCTTTCCACAAATGCATTCTGTGTCGGTTTCCCTGACTGGATAAATCCAAGCCTTATGTTGGTCGTCTGGTTCCAAAAAGCGCGCAACTTGCTGGCCCGATATCGAAAAGCTCACAAGCTGATCGATCACTTCACGAGAGTAGTCATCGATCAGATTCAGTACTCTAAACCTTCTGCCATTGCTCAATTGATCAGAAACAAAATCCATCGATCATCTTTGATAGCGCTCGACTAACGCAATCATTGGCTGTCTCGGCCGGTGAAGCTTTTTGCGTTTCTTGGTCCGTACCTGAAGCCCTTTCCTCAGTGTATAGGCGGTAAGTTCGTTTCTTGTTAACCACCAACCCTTCGTTCTTCAAAAGTCTGTGGAGAAACAGATAGCCATAAGCGACTTGTTTTGCCGCAAGTTCCTTCAGCCGCCGTTGCAGTGCATCATCATGAGGAACTTTACGCTGATAGCGATATCCAGTTCGGCATACTGACGTCAGTTTGCACGCTGTTCGTTCACTCAAGTTGTGTGCTGTCATCATAGGGGTAACCGCCTGCTTCCTTACTTCAGGCTTCACCACTTTTTTGATAGACCATCCTTCATCGCCTCGTTCTCAAATAGCTTCTCAGCCAACAACTTTATGAGCTTGTTGTTCTCGCTCTCTAGTTCTCTTAGTCGCTTCGTTGACTTCAAGTCCAGCGTATTTGCTGCGCCAGTTGTAAAACGTGCCGTTAGATATACCTAGATCACGGCTAATATCCTCGACCTTGATACCGGCCTCATGATGCTTGATTGCCTTGATCATCCGCTCTTCGCTGTAACGCCTCTTCTTCATGCTGAAATCTCATCGAGATCATGGTGCTATTGTTGGGGGAAAGGTCACAAAGCGAGCAACCGTATTGGAGTCGGTTTTTTTGGCTGACCCTTAGAAATACTGATTCTTTAGTCGATAAGTTCCGTCTCTTCAAGTTGGTAAATGATACCGGTCTTGCTACTTTCCACTAGTTTGAGTCGTCCGCTCAGTGTCACCGGGGACCAGGTAGCTTCCACACCCTCTTTTGAAAATACTTCGATAACCCCGGCGGGTCCGCCTGGGAAGTGATAGAAGCAACTCGGAGGAGCTGATACCAATAGAAAGTGACGCTGCTTAGTATCCGTGTCGAGCGGCAGCATGAAACCCGCAACATCAACTTTCTCACCATCTTGTTGCATCACTTTCGAGGTAAAACTCGCCACTAGCTTTTCGTCTTGGTAGTCGAGTTGAGCGCTCATTAGGTCGTCCCAGCTTAGGCCCGTTTCCAATTCTGGCAGACTAGGGAATTGACTAATGTCGAGGCTGATAATATTGAAATGTAGATCAATGGAATTATTGCTGTAGGAAATGTTAAGTCGATCCAGACCTTTGACGCCGGCAAGCACACCAAACTCCATAATGCCGCTTTCATCGGTGCCTTGAAGTGGCGCTGCTGCACTCGAAGACATAATGACCGAGGAGCCTTCGATGGAAAACTTTGGTTCTAGCCCAACTATTGGCTTCCCATCATTTGATTCTACTAAAAGAGCAAGGAAGTTCTCGGATCCTTCAAGTACATCCAACATCACTCTACCTCTTTCATCAATGTAACTCGCGTTTGCCAGTACTCTCATGGCATATACAGCGTGCTTGTCAACGATGACGGGCTTGCCGAGTTCAAAGCTTGATTCAGCGACCAAAAATAGCGGCCAACTCAAAGTAATCAGTAAAGCGAGTTTGATCTTCATACTTTCATGAACCTGTAGATAGGGTTTTTGCGACATCGGTTGAAAAGGCTTGCCATGCCGGAATCAAGGCAGTCAAGAAACCTGCTACTAGTAGACTCACAACCAATAGAAATTCTGTCGGCGCCCAGACCCATCCTGTTAGGGAGATTTGCTGGCTGTTTGCGAGCCAATTGCCAACTATCTCTAGTCCACCGTGAGCCAGGACGAGCCCGCCGAATATGCCCACCGTTGTGAGGACGACACCTTCTACGAATATGAGGTAAAACAATTCCGAGCGGCTAGCACCCAAGCAACGTAATACTGCTAGATCATGGCGGCGCGCCCTTAAAGATGCGTACAGGGCAGCAAAAATTGATACAGCAGCACTGGCAAGAAGAATCCCAGCGAAAGCTTGAAGCCAGCCTATTCCGATGCCAACGATTTGGAGCAAACGCGTGATTTCAAATGCAGGGGAAGCCGCTTGTAAAGCAGACTCGGCATTGATATCTCGGGGCAAACTTATGGCTGCAAGTGGCGATGCGTATTTGACCAGCAGGACTGTAATGTCTTGCCCATTGTGATCGATATTTTCTTCTTGATGCGGTTCATGCTCGTCGTGCTCATTGGTGGCGTGCTCAAGACCGTCATCAAAATTGTGTTCTGCTTCATCATGGTGATGGTCTTTGTCCTCAGGAATCGTTGTTAGATTTTCTTGTGGCATGTGTTCATCGTCAGATTCAGATTCATAACTGTGAATGTCATGGCTACCGTGTAAAGCCCAAACGCTTTCCATAGAGGTTATCAATAGGCGATCGAGTACTGTGCCAGTTTCTTCTAGAACCCCGACTACGCGATACCTGTCTTCATCGTGCATGTGACCACCGTCGTTGAGACCATGTACACCGGAGAAAGTTGAATCGAGGCCTAGACCGGTCACTTTAGCCACTTGAGATCCGGCTACGATTTCCAAGGGTGCACCCCATAGCTCACCAATGTTGATACGGCCACCGTAGATTTTCAAATAGTCCTGTGTACTTCCGACGATGCGAAACCCTTCAAAGCTGTCACCTAGCGCCAATGGAATTGCCGACTGAACCAAAGGATGTTTCATCCATTGTTTAGCCGAACTCAAAGGAATGTTTCCTGGTGGCACATCTGCATGGTAAACCCCAGATAGGATGAGCTGCAGGGGGCTACCTTTGGCACCGATAACAAGATCAATATCTGCAGCATCGCGGGTCAATGTTGTGGTTAGCTGATGGGCCGCGATCAATAAAATCGCAATGCTCGCTGTGCCAAGTGTTAACAACAGTATGTTGACGGCGGTGGTGAGCGGAGACATAGCAAGGTTAGCTAGACTCAATCTCAACAGGCTCATGATTTAGCTCCGAGGCTAATGACTCTGTCCATTTCGTCTCGTACGCGTTCATCATGTGTGACTATCATCAGCGAAAAGCCCACAGTTTCAGAAAGCTCGGTCAGTAGTTTAATTGCTTCCCGGGTATTGCCATCATCTAATGCAGAAGTTGGCTCGTCACCGATAACTAGAGCCGGTTTATGTACGATCGCTCTGGCAATGGCAGCGCGTTGAGCTTGACCCTGACTGAGCTTATGGGGCAAGGCACTCGAAAATTCAGCAATATCCAGCCGCTCTAACAATTGCATGGCAAGGTCATTGTCGATATTTACACGTGCCAGCCTCTGGGCGAGAAGCAAATTGTCCAGAATGCTAATGGACGGCATGAGGTAAAGGCGCTGAAAAACGATACCGATTTCACGACCTCGGATGCGATCTACTTCCCATTCTTTGAGCTTAGTGATTTCGCGGCTTAGAATCTTGATGCTGCCCGATTGCGGTCGAATTAGGCCCGCAACCAGATGCATGAAAGTTGTTTTACCACATCCAGAAGGGCCGATAATCGCCACTCTTTCCCTTGTGCGGATTCTCATTTTTTCGATTTCAATCAGTGGTTTATCACCATAGCCGAACGCTAAATTGTCTATTGCGAGCGTGTTTTCGTTCATGCCTGTGGCTCATTTATCTGTTGCGTAATGATATGTTATAACATTACAATCCTCGGCGAAATCAAAACTTTACTTAATGAGAGACGCTAATGAATAGAAAATTTTCCCAGGCCAAAGCCTTTTTGATGCCAGTAATGCTTATCTTGCCGATACTTCCCGTTAAGTTAGTGGCCAGTGACGGTGAATCGCACCGCGAAGCCCATCAACACTTCATTGAAGAGGTGATCGTAAGCGCACCTTTTTCAAAATCGACTGCGGAAACCTCTCAGCCGATTAATGTCTTGGCAGGTGAAGCGCTGCTAGAAGAGGTGGCCAATAGCCTTGGGGCAACACTCGCAGGAGAAATTGGCATTAACAGTGCGTCTTATGGCCCGAGTGTAGGCCATCCCGTGATCCGAGGGCATACGGGTAATA
>JBLHQQ010000226.1:0-5296 GCA_047625245.1 Candidatus Azotimanducaceae bacterium | reverse complement strand
AAGCCGGCGAGTTTGAATGGTCTGTAAGCCTCGAGGATGTTCATATGAATGTCGAAAAGGCGCTCACCGATTCGATCGGTGAAGTCGGAAAAAAATTGCACACCGGGCGCTCTCGAAACGATCAGGTAGCGACAGATATTCGCCTTTACCTGCGGGACCAAATTGACATCATCCAGCGGCAGATTAAACAGCTTCAAATCGGCATTTTGAATCTTGCTGAAAAGGAAGCAGATACGATCTTGCCTGGTATGACGCACCTTCAGGTCGCCCAACCCATTACCTTCGGCCATCATATGATGGCATGGTTTGAAATGCTCACAAGGGACAGTGAGAGGCTCCATGATTGCCGCAAGCGTGTTAACTCAATGCCTCTCGGTGCCGCGGCAATGGCCGGTACAACCTTCCCAATTGATCGCGAATTGACCGCCAAACTACTGGGTTTTGACACAATCGCAGGAAATAGCCTGGACGCGGTAAGTGATAGAGACTTCGCTATCGAGTTTGCCTCATTCGCCAGCTTACTGATGATGCATCTATCACGCTGGTCAGAGGAAATGATCTTGTGGTCTTCGTCTCAGTTTGAATTTATTGAACTACCAGATCGTTTTTGTACCGGGTCGTCCATCATGCCCCAGAAGAAAAACCCCGATGTACCGGAACTGGTGCGCGGCAAGACCGGCAGGGTATACGGTCATCTCACCAGTTTATTAACACTTATGAAGTCTCAACCTCTGGCCTATAACAAAGACAACCAGGAAGACAAAGAACCCTTATTCGATATTGTTAGAACTGTCACCGATTGTCTGACCGCGTTTGCGGATATGATCCCCGCGATTGAAACCAAGCCGGAAAATATGCGAGCCGCAACGATGAAGGGCTTTGCCACCGCAACGGATCTAGCAGATTATCTGGTTAAGAGAGGTTTACCTTTTCGAGATGCCCACGACGTTGTAGGCAAGCTCGTCGGGGTCGGAATAAAAGCAGGCTTAGATCTCTCTGAGTTGCCCCTTGCTACCTTGCAATCAGCGTCAGAACTGATTGAAGGCGACGTCTTTGAGGTTTTGACCCTTGAAGGGTCAGTCTCCGCCAGAGATCATCTGGGAGGTACTGCACCCGCTCAAGTCAAGGCCGCTGTGGCAAGAGCAAGGCAGTCTCTGCAAACTGGCAGCTAAATTAGCGGCTAAACCAACAGCTATCCTAGCAAACTGACTTCCCGGCCGATCTGCTCCGTGACGACGCGAGAACTTAGGCTGGCAAGGTTTTCTTTAGTGGTGCCGCAAACCCAGTCGCCTTCTTTATAGGCGAGGTGAAATCCGCCTGACTTTGCGGCAACCCAGATCTCATGATTCGCAATTTGACGGCTCACAACGATGGTCGAGCCATTTGGAAACCCAATCGTCAGGATCCCCGCAGAGTTTTCTATATCCAGATCCTCAGGATATTCCTCGAGCTCATCTTCAAGCTGCATGACCAGCTCATCTACTAATGAATGAAATTCTGCGTCCTGCAAAGCTACTGGCTCCTGTTGCGTGGATAAGTGCGTCATCGGTCAGTATACAGCCTTGTGCCTTCCCCGTTAAACCAGCAACCGTTATACTCGCCTCCTTTTCCACGAGACCATCAATCATGCGGACCACGGCCTGTTTGTTACTGCTCTGCTGCGTCTGCGCCTGTGGCCAGAAAGGGCCGCTGTTCTTACCCAATGAGAACTTACCAGGCGAAATTTTGCTGGATGACAACGCGCAAGTTGTCACCTCGAACGAGACTTAAGCCGTGTCACATTTTCACTACCAGAACGGCGAGCTCTATGTCGAAGAGTTGCCCCTTGCAGCCATCGCCACCGAACATGGTACGCCCTCTTACGTTTACTCAAGAGCCGCGATCACTGAGGCCTACCAGAGTTTCGCCACTGCTTTTGGCGATCGAGCCCATCGCGTTTGTTATGCAGTCAAAGCCAACAGCAACCTCGGCGTGTTGTCGGTACTCGACAAGCTGGGTGCCAGTTTCGACATCGTCTCGGGCGGAGAACTTGCCAGATTGCGGTCCCTAGGTGTTTCCGGCGAGCGAATTGTCTTTTCCGGAGTCGGCAAACAACAGAACGAAATCGACGCTGCACTTAACGCGGACATTAGTTGTTTCAATGTGGAGAGCCTACAAGAATTGCAGACTCTGGCTGCTCGGTCGAAAGCCCTTGGCAAGATCGCCAGAATGTCAATTAGGGTCAATCCGGACGTTGATGCTCAGACGCACCCCTATATATCCACGGGGCTTAAGGAAAACAAATTTGGCGTCAGCATCGACGTCTCGAGAAGTATGTACCGACAAGCCGCGGCTTCAGATCATCTGGAAGTAGTGGGTATCGATTGCCATATTGGGTCTCAATTGCTGAGCCTTTCGCCCTTTATGGATGCTTTAGAAAGGGTGCTTCAATTGGTCGATGACCTCGCAGCCGATGGGATCAACCTGGAACACATCGATTTAGGCGGTGGTATGGGAGTCCAGTACCACCCGGATGAAACGGCTCTCGATATTGAGACCTACGCCAGCGCCCTTTTGCAGCAAATGGGTGACCGGTCACAGGAACTCTGGTTTGAGCCAGGTCGTTCAATCGTCGCTAACGCCGGAGTTTTACTGACCCAGGTCATCAATCTAAAAGAGAACGAAGGCAAACATTTCTGCGTGGTGGACGCCGCCATGAACGACCTCATTCGTCCCGCGCTTTATCAGTCCTGGCAGGGCGTTCGCACCATCAAGAACACGGACACCGAGCCGCCTAAAAGCTACGACATTGTCGGTCCTATTTGTGAATCTGGCGACTTTCTTGCCAAAGACCGCGCTTTGAACATCGCTCCGGGCGACCTGATATGCATCGACTCCTCCGGAGCCTATGGATTTGCTATGAGCTCTAACTACAATAGCCGTA
This sequence comes from Candidatus Azotimanducaceae bacterium, assembly GCA_047625245.1. Taxonomy (GTDB): domain Bacteria; phylum Pseudomonadota; class Gammaproteobacteria; order Pseudomonadales; family Azotimanducaceae; genus JAHRVQ01. The sequence goes on along the minus strand of JBLHQQ010000226.1, from coordinate 2,373 downwards.
ATCGAGCAGCGGAGATTCTGGTAGACGGCGACAAGCTCCACCTGGTGCGAGAACGAGAGACCTACGAGTATCAATTCTCTTTAGAACGCCCGTTAAGTTTTTAACGACAGTTTCTAAGGAGAGTCTAAGGACCAGGCGGTCTTTTCTATTGCATTCACCATCTGCGAAGGTAATCTAACGTCATGTTATTAAGATTCACCAAGATGCACGGCTTAGGCAATGACTTCGTGTTCCTGGACCTGATATCGCAAAACGTCACCATAAGAGAAGAACAAATTAGAGCGCTGGCCGACCGCAGACTCGGGGTCGGGTTCGATCAGCTACTCATTGTCGAACCACCAGAAGATCCGACAATCGACTTTAAGTACCGTATTTTCAACGCTGACGGCACTGAAGCCGAACAGTGTGGTAATGGGGCGCGATGCTTTTTACGTTTTGTACGGGACCGGGGTTTAACGACCAAGACCCAAATCCGCATGAGCACCAATACTGGCGTGATAGAAGCCCGGCTTGAGCCCGACGGCAACATCACGGTCGACATGGGCCCTCCCGTTCTTATGCCCGGCCGTATCCCGTTTATGGCCGACAAGGCGCAAATTTCCTATGCATTAGAAGTCGCGATGCCAGTCTGTGGTACTGATAAGACTTTCGAGGTCAGCACCGTAAATATGGGCAACCCTCATGCCGTACTCATTGTTGACGACGTTGATACGGCTCCTGTGTCGCAGTTGGGGCCCCTGATAGAACACCACCCACGATTTCCCAAACGCGTGAATGTTGGTTTTCTACAAATCGTCTCGAGCAGTGAAGCCAGGCTTCGAGTGTTCGAGCGTGGCGTCGGCGAGACCCTGGCTTGTGGCACCGGTGCATGTGCCGCGATGGTCGCTGGACGACTGCGCGGCCTATTAGATGAAACCGCATTGATTAGACTCCCAGGTGGAGACCTCAGTATCAGTTGGGCTGGAGACAATGCGCCGGTTCTGATGACCGGGCCGGCTAGCCGAGTTTACGAAGGACGCCTGCACATCTAATAAGGTGGCAGAGAAAACAAAAATGAGAAACCCATGACTGCAAAAAAACAAAAACAAGAAACTGTCATCGAAGAGTCTGCCGTTAAGGCTTATCTCGAGGAGAATCCTGACTTTTTTGTTGAGAACAGCAACCTGCTAATGTCACTCAACCTTCCTCATGGCGAGAGCGGGTCCATTTCCTTGGTCGAGAGGCAGGTTGCCGTCTTGCGGGATCGAGACAAGGATAATCGCATGAGATTGGATGAGTTCGTCAAAACTGCGACTCACAATGATGACGTCTTCAAGAAATGCCAATACATGATACTTGGTTTGATTGAAGCAGAAGATAAACAAAACTTCCTCAAGAACATGGAGAAGGGGTTCAAACGAGACTTTAAGTCCAGCGCCTATAGCCTCATGATTTTCGGCGATGCGCCAAGGCAAATAAACCACTTCACCAGCATCGTGACACGAAGTTCTGCCAACGAATATGTTTCATCGCTGATTCGAAGCACAAAACCGACACTGGGCGCCCTTCGGCCCGGGGAACAGGATTTCTTGTTTCGTCACCAGAGCGACAAGGTAAAGTCTGCCGTTGTGATGTCTGTGCGAGAAGGTCGTGAACAGCTCGCTCTACTCGCTATTGGTAGCTCTGATGCCAACTACTTCCGTCCGGGTATGGGTACCATATTTATAGGCTTTATTGCCGATGCCCTGGCGAGACTCATACCCCGGTTCATTACCGACCCAAGCTGATGCCCGCAACCGACAATCAGGTCACTGCGTTTTTAGCCCACCTGAATCATGAACGTGGGCTTAGTCAGAATACGATTCAGAACTACAACCGAGATTTACACAACTTCGCAGAATTTCTTGACGCAGAACACATACCCTGGGAAAAAGTAAGCGGCCACCATGTACGAGGATTTGTCGCTGCGAGGCACAGGAAGGGCGCCTCTGGGAAAAGCCTGCAGAGAGCTTTGTCTGCCATTAGAACCTTCTACCACTACCTAATTCGCGAGCATCAAGCAAAAAATAATCCAGCCCTGGATATCGTCACTCCGAAGACAGCCAAAAAACTACCTCGAACGCTGGATACCGATCAGGTTTCACAGCTCCTCAACTCTAACGTAACGAGCTGGCACCATGTTCGAGACCACGCCATCATGGAACTATTTTACTCTTCAGGGTTGCGGCTTAGCGAACTTGTTGGGTCTGATGTAACAAGCATCGACCTGGATGAATCCAGCATTCGAGTGTTAGGTAAGGGTAGAAAGGAACGCATCGTGCCAGTAGGCTCTAAAGCCAATAAAGCGATACAGCAATGGTTAAAAGTCAGGAGCAACCTGCCCAAAAGGAATGC
>JBLHQQ010000225.1:0-5306 GCA_047625245.1 Candidatus Azotimanducaceae bacterium | reverse complement strand
CTCTCTGGGCCCGTAAAGGTTGGAGAAGAGATGCTAGGGTCGCTCAGAGAGACGGGTGTACCGGCAGTTTGGGTCCAGTTAAAAAACAATCCGCTATCGGGGTCTACGCTTCCGGTGCCATCTAGTTGACCAGCGGAGCCCTGGGTAATAATGGCATCTAATCCGGCGTTAGCCGTCGGCAAACTATTGGCGAAGGTCGTTACTTCAATGGAAGGCAAAACGGTTGTGCTGAAACTGTCAAAATTGTTATTTCTAAATCGAGTCACTTCTGCGCTGAAATCGATGTTGGTTGGCAGTTGCAGCGGCGTTTCGCTGTTAGTCGGCACATCCGCCGAACCAAAATATAAGCCATCAAGTTGGCCATCAACCAAATCAAAGGTGACAGCCACGAGGATGTCGTAGTTAGGACCGCTTGCGCCTAACTGAATCGCGACATTATTGATTAGGTTAGCAAGCCCGCCTAACAGCAGGGCGTATTGTTTCTGGGCTTCTGTCGCCGTAGATGCTGGCGCGACAGGATTTGCAGGAATGGTGGCAAGCAGATCAAAACCAGCTTGCGCGTCTAAGGCGGACTTCGCTGCATCAAACTTCGCTTGAAATGATCCATCGGGGCCACCCAAAACTCTGCCACGTACAATCAATGCAGTGGTGAACGGTGTGACAGCAACAGCGGTTTGCCCCTGGGGAAGTAGCGACAAGAATGACTCGCCCGAGGCAAGTTGAACGCGACGTTTCAATGCAACATCGGGCTCCTGGTCAGATTCGTCGATAAAGGAGCCACCGCTCGCGACGACAAGCAGCGTACCGGAATTAGCCGGAACGGAAATCGAAAAGTTACCATCCTCTGTCGTGGTACCGGTGGCAACGGCCGTACCGACACTCAGACCGAAGGTATTGATCTCGAACAGCTCAAGGGTCGATCCGGAGACGGGACCTTTGGTTACTGAACCGGTAACCGTTGTGTCGTTACCCGTCGCCGGTGGAGGATTAGAAACCGGGTTAGAAGCCAGCGGGGCCCCAACCGAATCACTGTTGCCACCACCTCCTCCGCCACCGCAGGCAGTTAGAATCAGCGCAAAAGCCATTATCGCGACGGGTTTCCAGTCGCTTCTGACGTTCATTTTTAGTTCACTCATGTTTTGACCTTTATCCACGTTCACTCTCTATTGCGCCGCACCAGAATTATTGAATACAGCAGCACCACTTACCGTGGCCGTGCCATTTGAGAGTTGATATGTCATACCCGCGCCGGTTGGAACACCGGTGGCGCTAAAGCCGCCGAAAACACCACCAAACGATCCACTACCATCGGCAGCTCCGTTCACCGATACCGTTCCGTACAGCCCACTAAAGAGGTTTGACGTGATGTTGCCTGAACCAGACGCCGTCCAATTTTGCTCATTGATGCCGAGTTGGAGGCTGCTTTCAACCGTCGAATTGGTAAAGTCTGCACTGAAGTTTGCAGACCCTAAAACACCCACATTACCCAGGTTGTCGGTAGGGTCAGTATTACCGACCAGTGTATAGCTGGCGGACCCGGTAATGACCTGGGTTGGTACCACTTCATCCTGTGAAACTACCACCCAATGTAAACTCTGGTTATCAAGCTCAAGATTCGTTGGAGCGGCATCATTGGTCGATTGAGTCGCAATGCCGTTACCCCAGCGACCCCACTTAATCGAACTGTTAGGATCAAAACCGACATTACGGTTCACCGCTGCTCCGATCGCATAGGTCACAGATTGACCTTCAGATCCAGGATCAGCAAAGCCAGTAAGATTATTGTTTGAGTCAAACGTCGCTGTTTCATTATTGGTGTTAATACCAGCCGCACGACCCTCAACTGCAAATGTCAGACCTCGAGGTATAAATGTTTCTTCACCTCCTCCAGTCAAATCCACATTCTGGCCTCCAGTACCTGCCGCGCTAATCTCTTGATCTGGCTCATTGTCACCTGGCGCTGTTGTGGTCGTTGTCGATTTCGTTGAATTACTCGCCGCGGCCGTTGAACTGACGGCGCCACCTCTAGTGGAGGCTATAGCAGTCGTTGATTCATCTCCGGAACCACCTTCCTCTCCACCTTCTTCGGATGAGTCTCCTGACGCTGCACTGGCTCCTCCTTCATCCTCATCACTGCCCTCTTCCTCACTCTCTTCCAAAACTGCAAGACCATCATCCTGCAGGGATGAAGGTGGCGCCGTGAGTCGAGTCGGCGGTGTGTTAAAGCTTTGCGCAAAACCAAATTGATTATTCGCAAGGTCTAACGAGCCTGCGGCATTACTCACATTCACGCCACCACTAGAGACACCGATATAATCACCGTCTAAAGTGCCTGCGCCGCAATCACCAGCGCAAGTCCTGGCCACAAAATTTGTGCCGCGTACTCTTATGACCGCGGAAGGTGTGGTGACCTGATAAGCGGCAGGGTCTCGCCTGGCGATACTACCGGTAATTGTTCTGAAGCCGCCTTTTTGCAGCTTGAAGCTAGAGCGGAGCGCCTTGCCTTCGCCAATTGCGGCCTGAGTTGCTGTTGCCGGGGCTTCAAAGGCTTCAATAACAAATCGCGAGCCTGGCCGAATCGCTATCTTGGTGCCGTCTAACAGCTTGAGTTGGGCATACCCTTTTGGCCCCGTAACCACAATATCACCCTCCTCAACGGTGACGCCACGTTTCAAATTGCTGATAGCTGGCTTCTCAACCGTGACATTACCGAAGGTATAAAGCACGCGACCAATATTGGCAGAGGCGGGCATGGAGGTCATCGCGCCTAACAGGGCGACAACGCTAAGAGCTTTTAGGCTATTTGACATAAAATATTTCATCTAAGCTCTCCTTAAAGTAATTTCTGGAAGGTGAAACCGACTTCAAGTCGATCAAATTCGTAGAGGCTCACAGTCGAATCCTTCTGGCTATGGGAAACCTTGAAGGTCGTGACCCAATCGTCGATGGGAAACTTAGCCCAGATTGCACCTGCACCAATCGTATAGAGATCATCCTCACGATTGATCCCAAAGAAGGGATCGTCGTATTCCGTAACACTGGCGCCAGCCTCGACAAAATAGATTTTCCCGCCCGGCCGAAACCAACTGTGACTGGCATTTACACCGTAAGTATCTGTTGAAAAGGGCGAGCCGCTTTGTTGTGAATCATCAGCACCCCCGGTTGCGGTTAAGTTCAACAGTCCGCTAGTAAAACTTTGGCTGATCGATATTCCGTAGGTTAGCCGGTCGACATCCTGAATCTGCAATGCGGTCTCTTCAAATCGAACCTGACTGGCCCTGAGGAAAGTCATCAGATTCCAGGTTTTATTGAGCTTTCTTGAATAGCTGAAATTCAACCCAGTGTCGTGCTTGTTTTCATCGCGGTCCAACCACGAGAATATTCGATTCATCGAGACTGAAATCGAATGGTCACCCCGAGTAAAAATTCCGCCGACACCCAGATCTACATTAGAGGCATCAACAAAGTGTGTGGAAGGATTCGTTCGATGGTCAAGCCGCGCGTTGATCAATAACATCGTTTCTGGATTGAGGGGCCTGCTATAAACTGCGCCGAAGGCGGCATTCGCAAAGGAAGAGCTCTGTTCGAGGTTATTTGGGCTCAGAGTGAAATTCAGGAAAACATCATCAGCAGTTGCTGCCGGCGCATTGCTGTCATAGCCAAAGCCTAAATCAATCGAGTACTGAATATCGGATTGATAAGTACGGGCTCGATCATCGATCGCCTTCATATATTCGTTTGCAGCGGCAACGACAAGAGGCGGTGGATTATCGGCCATGACCCGCTGAAACTCTTTTCGAGCAAGTTCGTTATCGCCTAACTCAAAATACGCTCGTGCCAATTCCATTCTGGCGCCTGCAAAACCTGCCTTGCGAGAAACCAATCGCTGAAGGCTAAACACTGCTTCCCCCGGGTGACCGCTGTCGAGGGCCGCAATTCCGAACAAATAGTCATAGGAGTCTTCGCCTGACCAACTTAACTCTTTCTTCAGCAGCGTCTGGTAGGCCTGCTCTGAATTCCCATTTTGAAGGAAACTGCGGACCTCGGCATAAATCGTTTCACGCTCTGCAGCAGCAAATGCTGATTGTGCAGCTACCAGTAGGCAAAGGCAGACTAATGGTCTGCAAAGCGAACCGAGGGTCCTATTCCAAGCATATTTCATGATTTCTTCTCTGTTTTTTAATTCGAACAAACTCTCTTGAGTGAATACTAGATTAGTAGTACCTCTTCGACGCAATAGGGCAAAGCAATTATTTGATAGTTTTTTCCTTAAGCCACTAAGTGCGCTATCAGTCAAATTTCTCTCAGGCTTAGGCAAAATTTTATGGTGATAATAACGAAACAGCCCGTTTAGCCTCAACTCAAAAACACCAAAGGTGTCGAACAAAGACGCTAACTAACAGACCAAACTAGTGGCATTTCGGCTCACGCGAACTGGTCTTATCGCCGCTCAAAGTGCTAAATTCCCCACAGCATTCAGCGGAGCGAACGGCCATGTATGACTTAATAATTAGCAATGGCACTATACACGACGGTACTGGTAGCGAACCTTACATCGGCAATGTCGCGATTACCAATGGCCAGATTGAGGCTGTCGGGCCTTACGTGACTGGAGCCAGCAAGGAAGTGATCGACGCAACCGGTCGCATTGTCACTCCAGCCTGGGTAGACATTCACACTCACTATGATGGTCAGGTCACCTGGGATTCCGAAATGAACCCTTCCGCCAGCCATGGCGTCGGCACCATCGTCATGGGAAATTGCGGCGTCGGGTTCGCCCCGGTCAGTGCCGATGGAGTCCAGGACCTGATTGACTTAATGGAGGGTGTTGAAGATATTCCCGGCAGCGCGCTCCATGAAGGCATGCCCTGGGGAGCGTGGCAAAGTTACCCTGAGTATTTAGACTATCTGGCAACCCGAGAGTACGCTTTGGATATTAGCTCCCTGGTGGCCCACGGTGCGGTCCGAAATTATGTCATGGGTGAGCGAGGCAGAACCAATCAAGCTGCCACCGAAGGTGATCTGGAACAAATGGGTCAGATTGTCGAAGAGGCGCTTAAGGCCGGAGCTGTCGGTTTTTCGACCTCTCGGATTCTGGGTCATCGATCCATCCAGGGGGAACCCGTTCCCGGTACCTTCGCCAATGACGCGGAAGTCATGATCATCGCTCAGGCCCTCAAACGCGCGGCCAAAGGCGTGTTCCAGATCATACCCGCGAGCACTCTCGGCCCTGGGCGCCCCGAAATGGAAGAACACAGCGCATTAGAAGCTGAGGTCGACCTCATCAGCCGTGTCAGTCAGAGTAG
>JBLHQQ010000224.1:0-5319 GCA_047625245.1 Candidatus Azotimanducaceae bacterium | reverse complement strand
GTGACTGAAAAGCGCATGCAGGCTCAGAATGAGCAGTTTTCTCGTACATTAACTTCGTATCTTGCCATGACAATCGCCGAGCATCTGGTCAACAACGACGCCCTGGGGATTAATGTTCTGCTTAGCCGAATGCAAGAAGAGTCGGCTCTGGACTACGCTTCAGTTTACGACGCGCAAAATCAGCTCATCGCCCAGGTTGGCCAACACGGCGCCGCTTCCAACGCCTTTAGTCGAGAAATAAGCTTTCAAGATACGACGGCGGGCTATATTCAAGTTGGATTTAGTTCAGATGCTATCACTGCCCAAAGCAGCCTAGCCTTATCACTGGTGCTGGTTTTTCACCTGATATTAGGATTTGTTATTTGTGGATTCATTTGGTTCGCCGGTGATCTGGCGACGGTTTGGATTTTTGGCCGACAATCAGTTGATGCGCAACCTGAGAAGGCATCCGCAGAACTCGAGAGTGAACCTCTAGAGCCTGAGATTGTTGAAGATCCAGCGGCTGCGATCCTGGTATTTAAAATACGACCGGCTCGTTTGATGGATCGACATCGTGAACAACTCAAGCATGGAATTACCCTTTATGGAGGAACACCGATTGAACATGAAGGCGATGATTTTCTTGCCTATTTTTTAGGTGAGAATGCTTGTTTCCAGTCAATTTGCACTGCGCTTCTCATGCTCAAAGTCATTGAGCAGATTGGACCGCCCGTAAAGCTCAAAGTCGGCATGCACTGGATTGCGGAGTCCGATGACAAGTTGGCAATGGACAAAGCCACCAAACATGCGAGCTATCTCGCTTCAATCGACGAGCAGACAGCGCTTGTCAGTCGCACCTTCGAACGGGAGATCGCCAGCCTTACCGAAATAGAGTATGAGAGTTTTCACAGCTCACTGACTCCGGACGGCGAAGTCTTTCAAATCCTTCGAGTCAAGAATCAAGGATTGATCGAAAGCCAGGCGCTACAACTAATCCAGCTCTAGTGTCACTGATGTTACGCTTCCGCGAAGCCTAGTCTCCGCGTTCCAACTCAACGTCGTCAACTTTTTGAAAACCGCGGGGCAGCTTTAAGCCACGCCTCGCTCGCTCGCCTCTGTAGTGCAGAAGCTCATCAATCTTGAGTTTCAAATTCCGCTTGCCCGAGCGAACGATGATGACATCGACCTCAGAAAAAACCACCAAGTGCGACATCATCTCAAGCCTTTCTTTAGCCCTGGCAGGCGCTATATTCATGATTTTCACGCCCTTACCCCGAGCCATCACAGGAAGTTCTGAAAGTGGAAAAATCAGCAATCTTCCTTCGTTACTAAAGGCCGCCACAAATTCGTTTTTGATATCACGAACTTCGGACGGCTGAAGCACAATGCCACCTTTCGGCACACTGATCTGAGATTTGCCGGCTTTGTTTTTCGTGATCATATCGCCGACGGACGTGATGTAGCCATACCCTGCATCACTCGCCAAAAGAAATTGCTGGTCCTTCTCTCCCGTTACAAGACCGGTGAAAAAAGCGCCACTAGGAGGATTTGTGCGACCCGTTAAAGGCTCGCCCTGGCCCCTTGCAGAGGGCAGTGTATGGCAGGGAATCGAGTAGGCACGACCTGTCGAATCAAGAAACACAACATCTTGATTAGATTTGGCCGATCCCGCTAAAAGGAAACTATCTCCTGATCGATAGCTCAGCTCTTTCGGATCGATATCATGTCCCTTGGCCGCACGAATCCAACCCTTTTCTGAAAGCACAACGGTGACAGGTTCAGAAGATATCAGATCTTTCTCTCTGAACGCCTGAGCTTCCTCACGCTGCACAACCGGAGAAACACGGTCATCACCGTACTCCTCAGTGTCAGCAATAATCTCTTTCTTGATCAAGGTTTTTAGACGAGCTTTAGAATTGATGGTTTTTTCGATATCTGCCCGTTCACCGTCTAGCTCTGCCTGTTCACCCCTAATTTTTTGCTCTTCAAGCTTGGCTAGCTGGCGGAGTCGTAAATCAAGGATGGCATCAGCCTGTATGGCCGTCAGCTTGAAGGACGTCATCAACACTTGTTTGGGTTTATCCTCGGTGCGGATAATTCTGATTACTTCATCGAGGTTGAGGTAAGCAATCAGTAAACCTTCAAGGATGTGCAGCCGATCTACAATCTTGTCGAGGCGGAACTGCAGACGACGCAGTACCGTATCGGTTCTATAGGTGAGCCACTCAGAGAGAATCTCAGCAAGATTCTTCACTCTGGGCTTTCCATCTATACCAATCATGTTGAAATTAACTCGATGGGTGCGCTCAAGGTCTGTAGAGGCAAACAGGTGGCTCATGACTGCCGAAACATCAATGCGATTTGAACGTGGCACAATCACAATTCGAGTTGGGTTCTCATGATCAGATTCGTCTCGAAGGTCGACAATCATAGGCAGTTTTTTGGCATTCATCTGATGAGCCATTTGCTCAAGAATCTTGGATCCCGAAACCTGATAAGGCAGATGCGTTATGACAATGTCACCATCTTCTTCATGATAAATGGCCCGGGTTCTGATGGCTCCCTTGCCAGTTTCGTAAATCGAAACGATATCTTCTTTGCTCGAAATGATTTCCGCGCCGGTCGGAAAGTCCGGTCCCTTGACGTGGCTGAGCAGATCTTTCACTGTGGCTTTCGGTTTATCCAACAAATGTAAGCAGGCGCTCGCGACTTCCTTGATATTGTGTGGCGGGATGTCGGTCGCCATTCCCACCGCAATTCCTGACCCACCGTTAAGCAATATGTTCGGTAGTCTCGCTGGCAGAATGAGCGGCTCATCCCGGGTCCCGTCAAAGTTCGTCACCCAGTCGGCTGTCCCCTGGGCTAATTCTTGAAGCAGGATATTCGCATAACGTGTCAACTTGGATTCTGTATACCGCATGGCTGCGAAGGATTTCGGATCATCCTGTGAGCCCCAATTACCCTGTCCATCAATCAGAGGGTAACGATAGCTAAAGGGTTGGGCCATAAGCACCATCGCCTCGTAACTGGCCGAGTCTCCATGGGGATGGAACTTACCAATGACCTCGCCCACGGTTCGCGCTGACTTGGCGTACTTTGCTTCCGACGTTAATCGAAGCTCCGACATCGCATAGACAATTCGACGCTGCACAGGCTTCAGCCCGTCACCAATATGCGGAAGCGCACGATCATTTATTACGTACATCGCGTAATTCAGATAGGCACTTTCGGTGAATTGGCTAAGTGGAATCTTCTCGTGGCCGGGATCAACCGTTTCGTTCATGAATACCTCAAAAAATACTAATTAATTATTTCAGGATAAAGATCAAACCAGATCAGCAAGATCACCTTTCTTCTCTAACCAGATCTTGCGATCACCACTGCGTTTTTTCGCGAGTAGCATATCCAGTAACTCAGAATCCTGTTGACCCTCGCCCACTGTCAGCTGCACAAGTCTTCGAGTGTCTTCCGCCATTGCTGTTTCTCGCAGCTGCAACGGGTTCATCTCACCTAGACCTTTAAAGCGCTGAACTACAACTTTACCTTTCTTTTTTTCTGCTTCGATCAAGTCCAAAATACCCTGTCTTTCAGACTCATCTAGGGCATAAAACACTTCTTTGCCGACATCAATACGGTACAAGGGCGGCATCGCAACAAAAACATGGCCGTGGCTAACCAGGGCCGGAAAGTGTCGTACAAATAATGCGATCAGCAGAGCCGCAATATGCAGCCCATCACTATCCGCATCGGCCAGGATACATACCTTGCCGTAACGCAAACCCGATAAGTCATCTGACGCCGGATCAATACCCAGGGCGACAGAAATGTCATGGACCTCCTGGGATGCCAATATTTCTGAAGAATCAACTTCCCAGGTATTTAGAATCTTACCTCGCAAGGGCATGATGGCTTGAGTTTCACGGCTTCGAGCTTGTTTTGCTGAACCACCCGCCGAGTCACCTTCGACCAGGAACAACTCTCCCTGCATCGCATCCTGACAGGAACAATCCGCCAACTTGCCCGGCAGTGCCGGTCCGGAGGTCACTTTCTTTCGCGCTACTTTCTTGCCTGCACGGAGCCTCGCCTGGGCATTGGATATTGCGAGCTCCGCCAACGTTTCCGCTTCGGTAATATGTTGATTCAGCCAAAGGCTGAACGAGTCTTTCACCACATTGCTGATAAACGTCGCTGCTTGCCTGGAGTTCAGTCTTTCTTTTGTCTGACCAGAAAATTGCGGATCCATCATTTTCGTGGAAACGACATAGCTACATTTATCCCAGAGATCATCAGCAGTAATTTTGATCCCCCTTGGGATCAAGTTTCTAAACTCACAAAATTCCCTTAACGCCTCCAGCAGCCCAGATCGTAATCCGTTGACATGGGTGCCTCCCTGGGTCGTTGGGATAAGGTTGACGTAACTTTCAGCAATAATCTCGCCGCCTTCGGGTAGCCATTGAACCGCCCAATCGACCGCTTCTTCACTGGCCGCAACGCTGCCGATAAAGGGCTCGGCTGGCAGAACTTCAAAGCCTTGTAGCGCCTCGGTAAGGTAGTCCTTGACGCCACCTTCGAAGTGCCATTCAAAGGATTGGTCTTCTTTTTTGGAGGCTGTTTCATCGTTAAATATCACTCGTAAGCCAGGGCACAATACTGCCTTGGCGCGAAGCAAGTGCTTCATACGCGATACGGAGAATTTTGGCGAATCGAAATACTTGGGATTTGGCATAAAGTGAATCATTGTGCCGGTGTTGCGCTTGCCCACATCATCTTTGACTGTCAAATTTTTTGTCTTATTGCCATCCTCAAACGCCATATGGTGCAATTTTCCCTCGCGCTTGATGTAGACATCGAAGTTACTGGACAGTGCATTCACAACGGAGATTCCAACCCCATGCAGGCCGCCGGAGAACTTGTAGTTGTCGCTATTGAATTTAGCACCGGAGTGAAGCTTGGTCAGAATTAGCTCTACACCAGGCACCTTCTCTTTTTTGTGGATATCTACGGGCATACCGCGACCGTTATCGCCTACTGACATCGAGCCATCTTTTCGCAGAGTGACGCGAATTTCATTGGCGTGGCCTTCAAGAGCTTCGTCGACGCTGTTATCTATGACTTCCTGAGCAAGGTGGTTGGGACGAGTTGTGTCCGTATACATGCCTGGCCGTTTCCGAACCGGATCCAGCCCTTCAAGGACTTCAATAGAATCTGCTTGATAGCTTTTATTGGCCATAATTTTTCTGATTTCTGGAGTAAGCAAAACCTAATGTATTGAGGTTCGCCAGGACGACGAATGGATACAGTAGGACTGGGTTAATAGTCGTTAATCGGCCCGAATAGGAG
>JBLHQQ010000223.1:0-5336 GCA_047625245.1 Candidatus Azotimanducaceae bacterium | reverse complement strand
GTAGTCGTAGCGAACCTGTTCGATTCTGGCGCCGAATTCTAGGCTTGTGCGATCGCTAAGCGCCCACTGGTAGTTGGCGAACATGGCTATTGTGCTGGCGTCCACATCGTAGTCATAGTGTTTGCCCTGGGGAATCGTGGCGACCAAAAATGCACTGCCAGAGACAGTGGCGTTTGGTTGTGTCTCCTGAAGAAATCCACTGGTGAGTTCCATGTCCACACCTAACGTCAGGTGCTCACCGCGCCAGGCGGTTTGAATGCCGACGCTGTCGTGACCATTTTCTTCAACGGCTTGCCCCGGTAGAAAGTGTTGAATGAATTCCATTCGAGTTGAGCGGAAGTAGGGCGTTAAACTTAAGCTCGCACCGCTGCTGAGCTCTCTTTGCAAATGGGAGTGTAGCCGCAGAGTTTGGCTGTCGCGATAAGCCTCGGGGTTTGGATTTTGTCGACTAGCATGCCCGTCTTCGTAAACTTTTGAACCCTGGATAAAGCCGGCTGTCTCTTGATTAAGGTTGGATAAACTCAAGCTTGTCACGGCGTTGAACTTGCCCAAGGAATGCAGATTTTTTATGCTGACCTTTTGCTGGTCATAGCCCGAGTCGTGTTTGTAGCCACCGTCGGACGTAAGGTTGGTATCAACTCGCCAGCTTTTGCCTGACAAATTAAACCTGCCACGAAAATAGTCATTGGGGCCCGCTTCTAAATGAGCGGTACGATCGCCATTAGGTTTCGGTGTAATGACATTGACCATGCCATGCATGGCATTGGAGCCATACCAGACGCTACCGGGACCTTTAAACACTTCGATTCTAGCCGCCTGCTCAGAGTTAACGTCAAACAGTTCGTTGACGTTACAAAACCCACTCGCTCGCAATGCTATGCCATCTTCAGCCATGAGAAAAGCGCCGCATCCGCCTGCACCTGTTAGTACCGGGGAGCGAATAGAAGTTAAGTGCTCCTGACCGTTGCCTCGACTGATCCAGACGCCTGCAACTCGCTGCAGGCTTTCGTTAATGTGGGTGGCTCCAATCGATGGAATCTTACCCACCACGTCAATGCTGGCTCCAACATCACCGAGGGTTTGGTCGGAACGCGTCGCAGTGACTACCACCTCCTCGAGGATATCCGCCTGCAGGGGCGGGGCAACAATTAGGCAGAGAAGGAAGCTGAGCTGAAATCGCATAGGGTGTTCACCGGCAAAAGGCGCAAGAATACAATACTCAGGAGAAGAAGGCCGGTCTATCGGTGGAATTAGACCTGCCATCTTTAAAAAACAACAGCTTAGAGAAGTTCGTTGACAAATGGTTAACGTTCCAGTGAACTGCCTTCACTGATTAGATACTGAGCCAAAAACAGACATGGCAGACGACACAGTGCTGCGAAATCCAGCCGACCTAAAAACCGAGTATACGAAGACCTATACACCGTCATTGCTTGATTCTGTGCGGCGCGAAAAGCAGCGCGGATCCCTTGGTATAACCGAAGATGCCCTGCCATTTCGCGGTATGGATGTCTGGAATGCCTATGAGTTTTCCTGGCTGAACAATCGGGGTAAACCCGAAATCGCGCTGGCCCAAATTCAGGTGCCGGTGAAATCAGCCAACATCATCGAGAGCAAAGCGCTGAAGATGTATTTAGGTTCTTATAGTGGTACTCGATTTGGGCATCGCTCCGAGGTGGTCTCGACGCTTGAATCAGACCTGACGATTACTGCCCGAGCGCCAGTGAGTGTTACGTTGATGCAAGCTGATGTGGTTCAGGCAGCAGGCATCGGTGTACTGATGGGACAGAGCCTTGACCACCTTGATATCGAAATGGATGAGTACTATTGGAACCCTGACTTCCTTGCGCTTGAAAGTGACACCAACGTTCGCGAGTCACTCTTTACTCATTTGTTTAAGTCACTTTGCCCACTCACCGGACAGCCAGACTTTGCGAGCATCCTGGTTCAATACAACGGTCGAATGATTTCTAAGGAAGGGCTGTTAAAATATCTTATTTCCTACCGAGAGCACGGAGAGTTTGCAGAACAGGTAGTGGAAAGAATTTTCATTGATATTATGAATCGATGCGCACCGGATCGTTTGACAGTACAAGCGCGATTTACCCGCCGTGGTGGCATAGACATAAATCCCTATCGATCTCTCGATTCTGAGATGGCCGCTGACGTCAGAGTTTGGCGACAGTAATCTCTCAGAATGGTAGCTCTCTAGATTAGCGTTGGATTTGAAGTCGTAATTGCCTCAGCGCCCAGCGCTTTAGCGGCATCGATGGCGGCTTTTTCCCCATAAACTCCCCACAAATTGACCATGACTTTCGCAGCTTTCGCCTGCACGATATCTTCTTCGCTCACATCCTGAATCCAGGGTCCCCAGTAGTCGCCGTTGGCACTCGCGATAGCTTTCGGAAAGTTATCTTCATAATCCCGTGGATGAAATTGGCCATACAGCAGTCCAGCATCGACGGTTCCATAACGTCTGTTTAACAGCTGTAGTGTTGCCTCATTGATGGTCAGAAAGTTTGTTTGAAGCTCTGGCATTTGTGCTTTGGCACTCACTAGAAGATCCCATTCAAAGGCAAGCAGTACCGTCTGCCCGGCGAGATTGCTTTTCGCTAATTGATTTAAGACCTGGTCAAGTAAGCGCTGCGGTTCAGAACTGGTCGCCCGATCAAATGGGCTGGTTTTTAGCTCAACCCACAATTCAGTGGGTTTACCACTTTGACTCAACAGAGCAGTGAAATCCGACAGGAGAGGTATAGGAGCACCATCAACAGGCTGGTAGTTCGGATACGCTTTGGCCTCAGGTGAGCCAGGCAAATAACGACCAATATCATGTTGCTTGAGTTGTTCACGGGTCAGATCACAAAGTGCGGCACCGGTATGCGTTAACCATTCTCCGCTTGAGTCTCGAGTAATGTTTTTATTTAGGCGATAGTCGTGCTGTACAACAACCTCGTTGTCTCGGCTCAGATGGACATCAAATTCGATCCCATCGACATTGAGACCCAAGCTATGTCTGAAGCCAGCGATACTGTTCTGAGCAAAAAATTCGGTGCCACACTCACTTGCTATCTTCTTGTTACTCATGAGCTAGTCACCTCGCCGCGGAAAATATTTGCTTCGTAACCAACCCCAGAGAGTATTGGGTGTTAGAACATATTCATCGATGGCGTCAAGCTTAGCCTGCAAAGCCGCAGGGTCGGCGAATATCGCTTCTCTTTTCACTAATGTTTGATCCTGGTCTAGGGGTTTGATAACTCTCGCGGGATTACCTGCGGCGATACAGTTCGCTGGTATATCGCTGGTGACAATTGAACCGGCACCAATCACAGAGTTGTCGCCAATGGTGACGCCTTTACAGACCGTCGCACCGTCACCTATCCAAACATTGTCACCGAGGGTAACGGGCAGGGTTGTGCCGACGGTTTTAGTTCTGTCATAGATGTCGTGCCAATCAGCGTCAGTGATATAGCTACCCGCAGCAAACATGCAGTTATCGCCAATCGTGATTTGCGAACCCGAATCTATTCTCACGCCTGGGCAAATCAAGCAGTGATCGCCGAGGGTGATGTGTCCCTGGTAATCCTCAAACTGCCATGTTGATAGGCTGACGTGACGGTCCGGACCGGAAATCACATGCAGGTTTCGCCCCGATTGGATAAATGCCCCGTGCAGGTCGATAAACCAGGGCTTCAACATAGTGGGGTTATCACCTAACGAGGAAAATTGAGGGGTGACAAAGTGACGCACATACCAATGTTCGTAAACAGAAAACAGGCGCTTGATATAGAGCGGTCGATGATCTTGGATCATACGAAATCGAAGGCAATGAAAAGACCGAAGTGTATCAGACAGTTGGAACTCCAGCCCGCTTTCAGCCGCTTTCAACGACCTTTCAGCAAAGAAGGGAATCAAGTATGGTGGGCGCCATGCGGCGAACCAATTTAACCTGGTCGCAGGCACGCCCTAGGTGGGCAATGTACGTGTAGCAGCAGAACTGGAACCAGCTGAGCACTTTTCAATATGGACGAACCCGGATTAGATCTTGATCATCTCCAGACTTCAGCCTGGAGGGAGTTGCGTACCGAACTTCACCAATGGGATGATCTTGAAGAAATTGAAGGCTATGACTGTCTGACGCACTATTGGTGTCCAGACGCGGTATTTGAAATCTACTGAGTTGCCGAACGAGAAGAAGGCAACGAGTACAGTGTGTATTTAACAGAAGATCTGCAGTTAGCGGGCTTCAAAATGAGACTTAGCTACCAGCCCAGTATTGAGTGGAAACGGACACTGGCCGTCAATCTCGGTTGGCAGCAACGAGCAAAGGAAATCCTACGCGAACTCACGGGTACGCAAATGGAATTATTTAAGGAATAGTAATGGGAAAACAATCGAGATCCACCGCAGCTAATCGTGTTCAAGATCGACTCATCGACGAACTCATTGGGGTTTGCCGCGGTGTTATTGCCGACGGTCGCGTAGATGAGAAGGAAGCGATCTTCCTTGGCCAATGGATCGAAAACCATCGTGAGATTGCCGACCGCTGGCCAGTCAATATCCTCTATTCGCGCCTAGTTGAGATGCTAAAGGACGGCATACTTAACTCCGAAGAGCAGGGCGAGCTTTTGGCCACACTTCGAGATTTAACCGGCGAGAGCACCCTCTATCAAGAACCAAACCGTTCCACCTCATTACCCTTGAACAAGCCTCTGCCCGAGGTCGATTTTGAGAATAAAACCTTTTCAGTAACCGGACGTTTCGTTTTTGGCTCCAAAGTCGACTGCGAAGAGACCATCATGGAAATGGGCGGGCACGTGACCGATATGCCAAGCGGCGATACGGATTATCTGGTGATTGGCGAGCTATGCAGCCCAGAATGGGTGCATACGACCTTTGGTCGCTCAATAGAACGGGCGATTGAGCTTCGAGATGGCGGGGCCGAGATCGCCATTATCTCCGAAGAACACTGGGTTGACGCTCTAGCATCAAAATAAACTCGAATTGACCTTTAACGGCGACGCCAGCTTCGTTTATAATCGCGCCTCACCTCGGTCCTCTCGCAATGAATAGTTGTGAACTCCGCCAGGCCTGGAAGGGAGCAACGGTAACGACAAATTTGTGTGCCGGGATGTGGCTGAGGTGTCTTAATTCTATTTTCTCTTCTTGAGTGATGATTTACGCAACTCCCTATTGGGCGGTTGCGATGTGCTTTTGGAGAAAGTTTTAAGTTAGTTTGATTGGAGAGGTGGCCGAGTGGTCGAAGGCGCACGCTTGGAAAGCGTGTATACCTTACGGTATCGAGGGTTCGAACCCCTCCCTCTCCGCCAAATATA